>JAZDNJ010000006.1:0-5735 GCA_043800105.1 Patescibacteria group bacterium | reverse complement strand
TCACCCATGCCATTAGCCGTTTTGAAAAGGGCGCGAAGATTTTCGTCAAAAAGGTTTCCGATCCGCATCGTTTTGGTGTAGTAGAAATGGACGAAAGAGGCAGGGTGCTTGGTCTTGAGGAAAAGCCTGAGGCGCCCAAGTCATCTTACGCACAGACCGGATTTTACCTGTATGACGAAAGAGCGGTTAATTTTGCCAAAAGCCTTCGTCCGTCCGAGCGCGGGGAGCTGGAGATCGTTGACCTTAATAACATTTATCTGACCAGCGGCGAGCTTCAGGCTGAGGTGGTCGAGGGGGAATGGATCGACGCGGGCACTTTTGAAAGCCTGCACCAGGCTTCCGTGATCGTGCGCGAGCACGAGCTGGGCATTAAGGACGGCAGGTCGAATCTGGAAGTGAAGATCAAAAGGCCGATTTCAAGCAAAAAGGAGGCACTGATCTAATTTTTTCTCGGATTCCCCTTAAACAGGTGACTCCGGCAGTATTTCAGCGAGTCTCTGACGTGCTGGCGCATGGGCCATTTGGTGAAGAAGGCGCCAAAACCGCCTTCGCTGGCCCGGATGCCGTCAGCGTAAACGGTAGCTTTTGGGTAATAAACAACTTTGTAACCCTTTTCCCATACCTTAAAACACAAATCCGGGTCGGACATAAATATGAAGTAGTCCGGATTCAGGCCGCCAAAACTGTTCCAGAGGGATTTTCGGATAACCCAGAAGCTGGACTGAATCCAATCGACTTCCTGAGTCAGCGAGTAATCCAGGTGCTGCATCTCGTCATAGGCCACCCACTTTCCGATCAGGGGGAGTTTGCGCAGCCATGTGCGACGGGCAATCTGTAAAAAGAATCTGGGGAAGGCCCGGACTGTCATGGCCACTTTGCCGTCTCTTTCGTTGATTTGCCTTGGGGCGAGAATGCCCGCTTCTTCATGTGCCTCCATGTAGTTTATCAGTTTTTGCAGGGTGTCTTTTTCCCGCCACACGATATCGGGATTTACGATCAGAAGATATCTGCCTTTGGCCCTTTTAGCGCCTTCATTGTTTCCGCGTATGTATCCGATATTTTCTTTGTTGATCTGAACGCTCACATTCGGGTATCTGGTCAGCTCGAGCAGTTTTCCGGCGTTGTCTTCGCTGACCGAGTTATCGATGATAATGATTTCCACGGGAAAATCCGTTTCCTGTGCCAGAATACTTTCAACATTTTCGCAAACGCGTTTGCTTTTTAAAAAATCGAGAATGACGATAGAAGCGGATTTGTTCATGACATAATGGATTCGATCTCTGGTGGGGAAACGTTTTTTTGCATGGAGTTCCTTTTCTTTTCGATTTCTTCTTTCATTTCGCTTACTTCACGATAGACCGCTAGCATTTTTGGTTTTAATATCAGCGTGTGCAGGAAACGCGCCGCGTTATTCAGGAAGGTCCTGAATTTTACGGAAAGGGAGAATCTTTTGTCAAAGTTCTTCTTAAGGGTGATCAGATGACCCTTAAGGGAATCGGCCATGACCCAGGCGGCTTTTTTGTGATGCGCTTTTAGCTTTGCCAGATTACCTTTGCCCTTTTCACCCACCTGACGGTCGTGATAGACCTTTACATCTTTGGCCAGGTAGCAGTGGAAGCCCGCCCAGCTCAGGCGGTATGCCAGGTCCACGTCGCCTTTATAATGCATGTTTTCATCAAAATACTCGAGTTCACCTTCTTTATTGCGATATGCGATGGCATCCAGCGCGTCTTTATGGTAAACGGCCAGAGCGCCGGAGGGGCCGAGCATTTTTTTCGGGATTTCTACGTCTTTTTCATCTTTTCCCTGGCCGATGTCATAGAAATGGTGGCCTTTGGTGATGCCGATGCCGTAACTATCGACTTTTGTGGTTTTTGAGCCTTCCAAGTCGCCCGCCAGCATTTTTTCGTAATTCCACTGCATCAACCTACAAGTAGATACATAATGGCGCGGTTCGGAACCTTCCATCCCCCGTATGATTCGACTCACGAAGTCACCGGGGTAGAGCATATCGTTGCTGGCGCAGATATAATACTCTCCGCCATGGCGGATCATTTCGCGGATGATGGCGTTGTGCCCGCCGCAGTGCATCAGGTTTTTACTCCGCTTTATTTCAGCCTTATGAAAAAACTCCGGATGAGCATGGAGTAAATAATCATATACTTCACCGTTCGGACTCTGATCGCGAAAGATGTATTCGATACTCTCATAATCCTGATCAAGAAGGCTGGTCAGACTGTGAGCCAGATATTTTTCATCCAGGAACAGAAGGACGCCGATGGTGACTTTGGGTATTTTCATGTTGCATTATAGTAAACAGACTTGTCCGGGTACACACCTGGAAGTATATAACAAATTTGACCCATAGAGGTAGTAGTGACTATACATTGTATGGGCTAGTTATGTGTAAGATTTGCTATATGTGCCAGGTAGATGTGTGGGTATATTGTAATCTTCCATAAAAAAAATGATATTATGGCATTATGAATCAAGAAAAGTTAGAAAAAGCGGGTACCGGAAAGGCAAAATGCCCTTTTTTTGGCCGTTGCGGAGGATGCGTCACCCAGCACCTTCCTTATGAAGTCCAGCTTGCAAACAAGCGGAAAAGGCTGGCGAATGAAATCGGTTACGAGAAGATACAGGTTTTTTCCGGCGAAGAGTGGGATTACCGCAACCGCATGGATATGACTTTTACTCCTAATGGACTTGGTTTTCGCGAAAAGGGGAAATGGTGGAAACCGCTGGCGATCGATTACTGTTTTATTTCCACGTCAAGACTGAATGAACTTAAGAAAGAGGTCGAAGAGTTTTTTGGGCCTGACTATGATGCCTTTCATCTGAAATCCCATGAAGGAACCTACAAATATGCGGTTATTCGCACACCACAGAATGATTCTTCGGTTTCTATTGTTTTGAATAACAATTCACTTCGTTACGATCAGGCGGTGAAGAAAGTGAAAGAGTATGCCAATGTTTCCACTGCGAATAACGTGCTTATCACCAATATCAAGGCCAAAAGCTCGCAGAGTGTCGGTGAAGACTACGAAGTGGTGAAGGGGACTGACACACTGGAAGAAACGATTATGGGACGCACCTTCCGGTACAGTATTCAGGGCTTTTTTCAGAATAATTCCGCGATGGCGGAGAAAATGCATGAATATGTGCATGATTTGCTGAAGAAATACGATACTGCGGAAGCCCATCTGCTCGACTTGTATGGCGGTGTGGGGGCTTTCGGGATTGTGAATGCCGATCTTTTTAAGGGGGTAACTACGATTGAGAGTTTTGAAGGTTGTACACTGGCGGCCAAAGAAAATATCGGGCTTAATAACCTTAAAACTATCGAGGCTATATGTATGGATGCCAAAAGACTTAAGCAGGTTAAGCTTCCGTCCGGCGACCTTTACGTGATCACGGACCCGCCCCGTTCCGGCATGGATGAGGAAACTGTGATACAGCTAAAAAAACTCCGGCCTAAAGTGCTGATTTATATTTCCTGTAACGTGGAACAACTAGGCAGGGATTTACCCAAGTTCAAAGACTACAAAATAAAGTCTGCAGCCATTTTTGACCTGTTTCCGCAAACGAATCACATGGAGTCGGTTGTGGAGCTGGTTCGTTAAAAATAGACTTTGCTTTTACTACTCAGCTCTGATAGACTTTCTGGGCATTATTTAAATCAGCTTGTTTTCTGATTGACCCATCCTGTCCCGCAAGTAGGGATTCAAGGGCCGAAGTGACGAAATCAGGTGCCCGCCTGCCGGATGGCAGGTTAACCCCAAGGATTTATGAGTGATATTTCTTTAAAAGACATGGCCGCCAGCGCCGTGCACTTCGGTCATCCGACCAGCCGATGGAACCCTAAGATGAAGCCCTATATTTATGGCGCTCGACATGGGATCCATATTTTTGATCTGAAAAAAACCGCCGATAAGCTGGTTTTTGCCCTGGAATTTCTTTCCCGAATGGCTAAAGACAAGAAAGAGGTCCTGTTTGTAGGTACCAAACAGCAGTGCCGCAAGTTTCTTCATGAAATCAAGGAAGAGACAGGAATGCCCATTGTGACTGACAAATGGATTCCAGGACTTCTGACGAACTGGAAAACTATCAAGGAACGCATTGATTACTTTAAAAAGCTCAAAGAAGATGATGCGGCAGGAAAACTTTCCAAATACACTAAAAAGGAGCAGATGAAGCTCCGAAAGAAAATCCAGGATCTTTCTGTTTCACTTTCCGGTGTGGAAAACATGAAAGGAAAGCCGGATGTTCTTTTTGTCGCCGATATTGTCCGTGATCATATAGCAGTGAAGGAGGCCAGAACTCTGGGCATTCCGGTTGTCGGTATTGTTGACAGTAACGCAGATCCCGATCAGGTTGACTATCCGATTCCGGCGAACGATGACGCTATTAAATCGCTTGGTTATATTCTGGAGCTTGCTAAGGAAGCGGTTAAGACCAGGAACTAAAAACTAAGGACATAAGAACTAAGTGTTTAAAATTATGGCTGATGAAGAGACAAATGAGGTGACTGAGGAACTGCAGACTGAGTCAGCAGAGTCTGCTGAGGGCAAGGGAAAGAAGGCAGCCAAAAAGGCAGAGTCGGAGCGTCAGGATATTACAACACTGCATGAAAGAACTATCGCGGCCATGAGCTATTTCGGTTTTCTGGCTATTGTTCCGTTTTACCTCAAAAAAGACAGTGAGTTTTGCCGTTTTCATGGCAAACAGGGGCTTTTGCTAGCCATTGTCTTCTTTATGTCCAAGCTGTTTACGGTTCTTGATCTTGTAATGGATGCCGTGCTCATTTTGCAGGTTGTTGTTATGTTCCGGATGGGTTTCGCGGCGCTTTCGGGCCGATGGAAAAAGGTGCCATACTTTTATGACTGGTCATGTCAGCTCGAAGCGGCGCTTACGCTGAAGACAAAGGAAGAGGAGCTTGATGAGGTGGCTCTGAAGCCGGAGCAGCTTAATGCTGAACGGGAGGATTAAAATTATTTCAAGAACTTTAGAATTTAAAAATTAAAATTTACCAATATGGCAATTACCGCATCACAAGTTAATGACCTAAGGCAGCGCACCGGTATTTCTATGATGGCCTGCAAAAAAGCTCTGGAGGAAGCCGGCGGCGATGAAGAAAAAGCCATTGAGATTCTTCGTAAGAAAGGTGCCGCCAAGGCCGCTGAAAAAGCGGATCGCGCGATGCGTGAAGGAATTATTGTGATCAAAACTAAAAATAATACGGCAGTTATTGTGAAGTTTTCCTGCGAAACCGATTTTGTGGCCAAGAATGAAGAATTCAAAGCCATTGCCAACAAAGCCGCTGAAACCGCTCTGAAAAAGGGTGTGGAAGACGCCAGGAAAGAAGCTGAACCGGCCATTAAGGCCCTTTTCGCCAAGCTGGGCGAGAACATGGCCATCGAGGTCGATTCCATCAAAGGCGACGGGATCGGTGAGTATCTTCACACGAATGGCAAGGTCGGGGCCATTGTGAACTTGGCCTCAAAGGATGCTGAAAAGGCCCGTGATATTGCCATGCATATTACGGCCATGAACCCGGAAGTCATCAGTCCGGAGGATCTGCCGGAAGATGTAGTGGTGAAAGAACGTGAAATTTGGACCGAGCAACTTAAGAATGAGGGGAAACCCGCCGCGATAATCGGCAGAATTCTGGAGGGGAAAGAAAAAAAGTTCCGTGAAGAAGCCGCACTTATCAAGCAGTCTTTTGTGAAAGACGG
>JAZDNJ010000117.1:0-8569 GCA_043800105.1 Patescibacteria group bacterium | reverse complement strand
CAGAATTTCGCCTCGCTCGTAGGTCAGGATCACGCCAAAAAAACGATCCAGAGCGCCCTTAAAAGCCATTCGCTTTCACACGCCTACCTGTTTTGCGGACCGCGCGGCACCGGAAAGACTTCGATGGCCAGGATTTTGGCGAAAGGCCTGAACTGCGAACATCCCATAAACGAAATCGAACCCTGCAACCAGTGTTCAATCTGCACATCCATCAACGCGGGCAAACTGGTGGACATTATCGAAATCGACGCGGCCAGCAATCGCGGTATCGATGAGATCCGGGAGCTTCGTGAAAAAATCGTCTTTGCCCCGTCGCAGGCAAAAACCAAGGTCTATATTATCGATGAAGTTCATATGCTGACCAAAGAAGCCTTTAACGCGCTTCTGAAAACCCTTGAGGAACCGCCGTCCCACGCCTACTTTGTTCTGGCCACCACGGAAGCCCACAAAATTCCCGAAACCATTATTTCAAGGTGCCAGCAGTTCGCCTTCAGCCGGATAAGCGTTGCGGATACCAGCCGGAGATTACAGGAAATAGCTGAGAACGAAGGGGCGGTCTACGAAAAAGAAGCGCTCGACCTGATCGCCAAACTAAGCGCGGGAGGGCTTCGGGACGCCATCGGCCTTTTTGAGCAGATGATGACGGCCGGAGATGTGACAAAGGAAAAGGTCAGCGAAAGCCTGGGTCTGACAGGCAGTGACCATCTCGAAAAATTTTTCGCTTACCTTCTGGAACGAAAAGCCCTGAAGGCCATTGAACTCCTTAATCAGATAAAAGCCGGGGGCAAGAGCACAGCCCAGTTCCTGAGGGAATTGATCAGCCATTTCCGCGAGCAGATGCTGATCAATCTGGGAAACAGCAAAGAAACGCAGATCATTCTGGATTTTATTGAAACATTCACCGAAGCCAAACAGCAGATGGACCTGAGCCCCATTCCGGAACTTCCGATCGAAATCGCCATCATTAAGGCCTGCGGATTCGCGGTTAAAAAGCCCGGAGATGAAACTGTGCCGCAGCCGGCTCAGAAGAAGGAAAAAGAAAGCTCCGCCGTTTCCGCGGAAAAACCGGTGGCGCCAAAGCAGGAATCACAGGGGGAACTGCAGATGGAACAGATAAAAAAAGACTGGCACCGCGTGCTTGAGGCGATCGATACCCCTTTTATCAAAATGTCCCTGCTGGATGGGGAACCGATTCGTTATGAAGGAGGAATTCTCACGATTTCATTCGCCTCCGCCACATACATGGAAAAAGTGAACAACGCCGCGAATCAGGCCGTCGTTCAGAAAGCGCTTGAAAAAGTCTTTGGAAAAAAACTCTCCCTGAATCTGGAAATTAGAAAAGTGAACCTAAGCCCTCTGACCAGAAAGAAGGAGTCACCTGATACCAAAGTTCCCGGCGCCGTCGAAATGGCCGCAGAGGTCTTTGGTATTAAACAAAATTAAATTCTACAATGGACAAGGCAGAAATAAGAAGCATATTCCTAAAAAAGCGCAAAGCTATGACACGGCAGGAGCGCGAATCGAAAAGCCAAAAGATTATCAGCCGTCTGGAAGAATCTGAAGTTTTTCTGAGTGCCGAAAGGGTCCTGTGCTACTACAGCGTCGGCGGTGAAGTGGAAACAGCCGGATTTATCGGAAAATGGATAAAGCGCAAAAAAATATTACTTCCTAGCTTGTCGGACGATAGCTCCTTTATTGCTCTTCCTGCAACATCCGTTGATGAACTTGAGTCAAACCGCTTCGGCATTCCGGAGCCGCCACGGTCAGGCAGTGATGATTATAAACCTGGTCTTATCATTGTGCCGGGCGTTGCCTTTGACCGGAAAGGAAACCGGATTGGCATGGGAAAAGGCTATTACGACCGTTATCTGGCCGGTCAAAAGAGGGTATTAAAAGTGGCGCTTGCTTTCAGTGAACAAATTCTTGCCCGTGTGCCCAAAGAGCCGTATGATGAGGCAGTCGATTGGATCATCACGGAAGATGAGATTATTCGATGTCGAAGCCTGCCTGACGGCAGGCAGGTTAGCCCATAATATTGCCCTTTTATGTACGAAACCATAAAAAGACAGGATGCCGAACTTTACGGTTCCATGATCGCGGAAGCCAAGCGTCAGTCTGAGGGGATTGAACTTATCCCGTCAGAGAATTACGTATCACAGGCGGTGCTCGAGGCAAACGGATCGATTCTTACAAACAAGTATTCCGAGGGGTACCCGGGCAGGCGCTACTACGGCGGTCAGGAAAACGTGGACATGATCGAGAATCTGGCCATCGACCGCGCCAAACAGCTCTTCGGCGCCGAGCACGCGAACGTCCAGCCTTACTCAGGTTCACCGGCCAACACGGCCATATATTTTGCCCTGCTGGAATTCGGTGACACGGTCATGGGGCTAAGGCTTGACCATGGAGGGCACATAACCCATGGCCTTCCCATCGCTTTTTCGGGCCGGGCCTACAATTTTGTGCAGTACGGCGTAAACCCCGAAACAGGCTACATTGAAATGGAGGAGGTGCGGAAGATGGCGCTGGAGCATAAGCCCAAAATGATAGTTGCCGGCTTCACAGCCTATCCGCGCGACATAGAATGGAAGAAATTCAAAGAGATCGCCGACGAAGTGGGCGCTCTGACCATGGCCGACATTTCGCACACGGCCGGCCTGATCGCGGGTAAGGCGCTGGAATCGCCTGTGCCGTATTTTGATGTCGTGATGACGACCACCCACAAAACCCTTCGCGGTCCCCGCGGCGCCATCATTTTGTGTAAAGAAAAGTACGCCAAAGCCATCGACAAAGCGGTTTTTCCCGGCCTTCAGGGCGGGCCCCACGAACACGCTATCGCCGCCAAGGCGGTCGCTTTTGGAGAGGCTCTCAAACCCGAGTTTAAGGAGTACGCGATGCAGGTCAGAAAGAACGCCTGTCACCTTGCCGAAGAAATGAAGAAGCGCGGCTTTAAACTGGTATCAGACGGAACGGACACCCATCTGATTCTGGCTGATCTGACAAACAAAAATGTACCCGGAAAACTGGCTCAGCATGCCCTGGACGAAACAGGTATTACCCTGAACAAGAATACCGTGCCGAATGACCCGCGCAGCCCCTTTGATCCCTCTGGTATCAGGCTGGGAACGCCGGCCGTCACAACCCGTGGTATGAAGGAAGCTGAAATGGAACAGATCGCGGAATGGATCGACCGGGTGATTGCCGACCCGGACAATCAGGAAAACCTGAAAAAAATCAAAAAGGAAGTGGAAAATCTATGTTCAGAGTTTCCGGTTCCGGGAATTAAACTTTAATACATAAAACCCTTACCCCTCATGTTCAGAAAAATACTTACTGTATGTTTTACGGCCATTGTTTTCATCACGCTTTCACCGGCGGTTTTTGCCCATCAGTATAAAGATGTGCCTCAGGGTTCGGTTTATTATTATCCGGTGGATTATTTAAGGCGCAATGATGTTTTTAAGGACACAGAATACTTTCAGCCTGATATCCTGATCAGCAGGGCCGAGTTCATCAAATATCTGGTAATTCTGAACAGCCCTGACTTTAAGCCGAAGGGGGCGGTAAGCCTGCCATTTGAGGACACGCGGAATAACGCGTGGTATGCCCCGTATTTCAAAGAGGCTATTAAACTCGGAATACTAGATGACCGCGATAAAAAGGCCGAACCCGACAAGAAACTGACAGTGATCGACGCCCTGACCCTGCTTTTCCATTCACAGAGCATTCCGATCCCCAATGTGTACAAGGGGGGAATTCCTTACACCGACGTGGTCCGCAACAAACAGGCGGCCCCGCTGATCATGCGCGCTCTTTCGCTCGATATCATTTACCCGCAGCGCGAGGATTACGTAGGAATCTACCAGCGCGTCACGCGCGCCCAGGCGGCCCGTATGATTTATAAAATGGATCTGGTCACGCTGGGCTCAGCCTATTCCAACGGTCTGCCGCAGGTCAGCAACCACAATCCGGAACTTGATAAGATCATCAGTGTCTGGGATCTTATCGAAACCACTTATCTGAAGCGGGACAAACTCGACAAAGCGGCCATCGCTGATAAAGTCCTGGGCGATCTTGTCCAGCAGCTCGATGACCCGTATTCCGTCTACATGAATTCAGTTCAGAACCAGAATTTTCAGGATGGGCTCGATGGTGAAATTGAGGGGATCGGAGCGGTTATCGGTTATAATGAAAATAACGAAATCGTTATTGTCAGCCCCATAAAAGACAGCCCCGCGGACAAAGCCGGTTTGCTTCCAAAAGACATTATAGTGGCGGTGGACGATGAAGATATTACCGGCATGTCGCTGGAAAATGTTGTGGGTCTTATAAAAGGACCTCGCGGAACGGAAGTGAAACTGAAAATTAAAAGATCAACCGCATACATGAACTTCACTATAACCCGCGAACTTATTGAAATTCCATCGGTTGAACACGAAATTATCAATGGCGGAAATATTATGCATCTGATAATCAGTCAGTTTAATTACAATGTTGCAACCGAATTCGGAAAGGCAGTCAGTGACCTGTTGTCGGATTCAGGCGTTAGGGGGCTTATCATTGATTTAAGGGGAAACCCGGGAGGTTTGCTCGATGAATCACTGCGCATTCTGGGATACTTTGTGAAAGCGCAGGAGTCACTCGTAACGATCAGCTATGCCGATTACACTCAGGTGCTTTTGAGCCGCGGAAACGCGGAACTGAATTCCTTCCCCGTTGTTGTACTGATCGATGAAGGCAGCGCGTCCGCTTCCGAAATTGTGGCCGGAGCTTTGCAGGACTACGGGCTGGCGACCATTATCGGCGATACCAGTTTCGGCAAAGGAACCGTGCAGGAAATGAACTACTTTGTTGATAATTCAAGTCTCAAGCTGACTGTCGCCAAGTGGCTGACGCCCGATGACCAGGATATTCAGGATGGCGGCATTAATCCAGACATTAAAGTTTCCGACAACGCGGCTACCGAAACCGACGAACAGCTGGACCGGGCGGTTCAGGAGCTCAGTAAACTTATGAAGTAGTTATGTCAATAATACTGGCTTCGTCCAGCCCCCAGCGAAAGAAAATACTGAAGATGCTGGGCCTGGAATTCAGGGCGGTGCCCGCTGACATCGACGAACACCATTCAGGCTTCAAAAAGCCTCACGCCATCGTCAAATCCATCGCGAAAAGGAAGGCTGAGGCGATCTCAAAGCGTCACCCTGATGACTGGGTGATTGGCTGTGACACGATTGTTCTTATGAGTAACGGTGAGATTTCGGTAAAACCGAAAGACCGCGATGACGCCAGAAGGATACTCAAAACCTACCAGAATAGTTATTGCGACGTGTATTCAGGGCTTGCGCTGGTGCATAACGCGGGCAAAAAGAGTTTCGCGGATTTTGAACGCACAAGGATTTATTTCAGGGATTTTTCCGACGAAAGTCTGGAGGAATATCTTGATACCGGTGACTGGCAGGGGCGCAGCGGCGCCATGACCATCGAGGGAAAAGGGCACTGGACCAGACATATGGAAGGGGAGTACTGGAACGTGGTCGGGCTTCCGGTGGATTTGCTGAAAAACTATTTGAAAAAACTGCGATTACTGCCTGCTTGATGGGCACCCGGGCATTGATATTTGACTCCTTCCGGCTCATTTGATAGCCTAGATAAGGTCTTTTAACCATCAATAAGCATGAAAATGTCCATCAGGAATGCCGGGGAACTCACCAAAAAACTCGGGCAGGTTGTTTATGTTGCGGGCGCGCAGTGGGGTGATGAAGGCAAAGGAAAGCTGGTGGATATCCTTTCGCAGAAGTACGACGTAATTGCCAGGGCCGCCGGAGGAGCGAACGCCGGACACACGATCTGCGTTAACAAAAACGGAAAATCCGAGAAATTTGTCTTTCATCTTCTGCCTTCCGGCGTTCTGCACGAAGGAAAGGTATGTATTATAGGTAACGGCTGCGTAATTCACATCGCTACTCTTCTGGATGAAATTCACCAGCTAAGAGAGAAGGGGATTGATGTGATGCGCCAGCTCCTCATCAGTGACAGGGCTCACATTATTTTTGATTACCACAAGGAGATCGACGAAATTCAGGAGGACCGCAAAGGGGATAAAAAAGTAGGAACAACCAAAAGGGGAATAGGCCCGGCCTACACCGACAAAATCAGCCGTTCCGGTATCCGCATGGCTGACCTTCTTGATTTTGATGCCTTTGCCGCCAAGTTCCGTGCAAACGCTGAAAACAAGATGAAAACCTTTGGTATTAAGATAGATATTGAAAGTCAGATCAACTTTTATAAAGACGCGGTTGAATTCATTCAACCCCTGATTGTAAATACAATCGAATACCTTGAAAAAGCGTACAAAGAAGGCAAAACGATCCTTGTGGAAGGAGCGCAGGGGTCGCATCTGGACGTTGATTTCGGAACTTATCCCTACGTGACTTCCAGCAGTACCACCAGCGGTGGAGCCTGCACAGGGCTTGGAATCGCGCCCTCAAAAATATCATCCGTAGTCGGCATAGCGAAGGCTTACACCACCCGTGTCGGAGCCGGCCCTTTTCCGACAGAACTGGGCGATATGGAAGGGGCGATGCTCAGGGATAAGGGGGCGGAATTCGGTGCGACCACCGGCAGGCCAAGGCGATGCGGCTGGTTCGACGCTGTTGTCGTAAAAAACGCCATCACCATCAGCGGCATCAATTCCATCAACCTTACAAAACTGGACGTACTCACGGGTTTTCAGAACATCAAAATCGCCGTGGGATACAAACTTGACGGTGAAAAGATCAGTTTCGTGCCGGCTTTGTTACAGGATTTTGAAAGAGTCGAGGTGGAATATATCGATATGCCGGGCTGGACGGAAGATATTTCGGCCGCGGAAAAGTTCGGGGATCTGCCGAAGAACGCGCGGAATTACGTATTAAAGCTTGAGGAAATACTTGAAGTGCCGGTCAATTTTATAGGTGTTGGCGTTCACCGGAACGAAATGATTTATCGATAAAAAACCTTGCCATATGTTCGAGGTGGAAGCCAAAGTGCCCATCAGCAAAAAGGAATTCGAGCTCTTAAAGAAGCGGCTGCAAAAGGAGGCGAAGTACCTTGGGACAGAAATCCGCAAAGACACATATTACGCAAAACCCAAAACCGCTTATATCCGTATCCGGGAAAGGGGAGGGGACCACACTTTTAACCTGAAAAGAAGGCAGACGATCCGTGGGATTGAATCGAATTTTGAAATGGAATGGCGGCTGAAAGATGCCGGCAAATGGCGGTCCCTGCTGAGAAAGCTCAAGTTAAGCCCCGGAATCCGAAAAAGCAAAAGGAGCACCAGTTTTGCAAAGAATAACTTTATTATCGAGCTCAATCATGTCAGACTACTGGGGTACTATCTGGAGATCGAGCGCGTGGTAAAAAGTCAGAAAGAGGCAGTTAAAGCAAAAAGTGATTTAATTAAGATGTTTAATAGTCTGGGGTACTCCCGAAGGCAGTTCGAACCCAGACCATATCTGGAATTACTCCAAAATGTTTGATTTTTTAAAAAGGAAACCAAAGGACAATGCCATTCTCGCTCTTGATATAGGAACCGAGATCGTTAAGGCGGCCATATTCACGATTGAAGAAAAACAGAGCGCCGCCGGCGAAATAATCGGCAAAAGGGCGATTATCAAAGGCTTCGGGAAGATCAGGCAAAGGCTGGGGGATATTCAGAACGGAGTCGTTACCGACATCGCAAGCGTAGTCCACAACTGCAAAGAGGCCATCCGTATAGCCAGTCAGGAATCTGGCCTCACCCCCAACCAGATGGTGATGGGCATAGCGGGCGAATTTGTGAAAGGCGCCACTTCCACCATCAGCTACAATCGCGATGAGCACGACGCTAAAATCAATCTCACGGAACTCCGGAATATTGTTCATAAGCTGGAATGGCGGGCCTTTGCCGAAGTCAGAAAACAGCTGAGCAACGAAACCGGCTACCCCGAAATCGACATTAAACTTGTCAATACGGCCATCGTTGACGTGCGGATTGACGGGTACAAGGTGACTAATCCTCTGGGCTTTCAGGGAAAGCAGGTGCAGATGAGCATTTTTAACTCCTTCGCCCCGCTGGTGCACTTCAGCGCCCTGCAGAACATTGCCGAGGAACTGGATATCGATTTACTCAGCATTGTGTCCGAACCATACGCGGTTGCCAGATGTCTCGACTTTGAAGACGGGAACGTGTCCGCCATTTTCATGGATATCGGAGGAGGAACCACAGACATTGCCGTAGTAGAAAACGGCGCGGTAATCGGCACGAAAATGTTCGCGCTGGGCGGCCGCACCTTTACAAAGCGGCTGGCCGTGGAACTGAATATTTCTTTTCAGGAGGCGGAAAAACTAAAAATAGCCTATACCTCCGACAAGCTGGAGCAGAAATCCAAAAAAATCATTACAGACATAATACAGAATGACACTGAGGTCTGGCTGGAAGGCGTGATTTTATCTCTGGCTGAGTTCAAAGACCTGGAAGTTCTGCCGTCAAAGATTCTTTTATGCGGAGGGGGAACGCATTTGGGCGAAATCAAGGAAACACTGAATG
>JAZDNJ010000114.1:0-4246 GCA_043800105.1 Patescibacteria group bacterium | reverse complement strand
CTGTTGAGCAGTATTTAGAGAGTAATACGGTGGAGAGTTTTGTCAGAAAAGCTGTTTAGTTTATACTTTTTGGAGAGCCCGCGATGTTGTCCGTGTTTCCTGTGTTTTGTGTTTCGTATAAGATCTAGTTAGGCGAAATTGTGAAAAACATTTTATTACTAATTTCAAAAATTATGCCAGAACAAATGCCACCAAAAGAATCCTCCGAAATACCTGAAGAAAAAAATCGTCTCGATAGTCTTGTCCAATCATTACAAGACACCTTAATTTCTGGGATGCTTGAAGATAAAAATATAGCTATATCAAGATTAGAAGATGAAGGAACAAAATATATACAAGGAAAATCCGCAAGAGATAAAACGCTCCGTATAGCAATTTCTGGCCCTGACAGGGAAATCATACAGAATGGGACATACCATGGGGAACCATTATTTTTTGGGGTATTCAAGGGCGATACTCAAATAGGTAGCAATGTATTATCAACTTACGGAATCGACGATTTTTTAGACAGTTTTGATTATTAATGTTTTTCACAACATCGCCTAACTAGTACTCTTATATGATTATCAAAAAAGAGCCCAACCATTTCGATCGGGCTCTTTAAGTTTTTTGGCATTATGCCGCCGCGGGCTGTTTGATGCCCTTCATCGTCAGCTTAAAGCGGCCCTGGGCCACGTCGATAGCCAGCAGTTTCACGTTAACCATCTGGCCTTCTTTGATAACTGAGGCGACGTCCTTCACAAAGGAATCAGTTATTTCAGAAACGTGCACCATTCCTTCTTTGCCGGGCATAAATTCAACTATAGCGCCAAATTCCAGCACTTTGGTCACTTTGCAGTTTTCGTAGACTTTGCCGATTTCGGGGTCGGCGGTTAACTGCTTCACCCATTCTTCGGCTTTTTTGGCGGATTCTCCGTTAACGGAAGTGATAACGACAGAACCGTCGTCTTCGATATCAATGGACTGCACGCCGGTTTCTGCAATGATACGGTTGATCATTTCTCCGCCGGGGCCGATGATAAATCGGATCTTTTCGGGATTGACCTGCATGGAAAGAAGTCTTGGTGCGAAGGGGGACAGTTCCGGGCGGGGAGCTGAAATGACTTTATCCATAGCGTCCAGAATGTGCAGACGGCCCTTTCTGGCCGCTTCCAACGCTTCTTCGAAAATATGATGAGGCAGGCCCTTCAGCTTAATATCCATCTGAATGGCTGTGATGCCGTCCCGCGTGCCGGTGACTTTAAAGTCCATGTCGCCACCCATGTCTTCTTCATCCTGAAGGTCTGTCAGAATTCGGTAATGCTCCGGATTTTCGTGATCGGTCATAAGGCCCATAGCCACGCCGCCAACCGCTTTTTTTATCGGTACGCCGGCGTCCATCAGGGCCAGACTGGAGCCGCAGGTGGCCGCCATGGAACTGCTTCCGTTAGACGCCAGGATTTCGGTCACGGTTCGGATGGTATAGGGGAAGTCTTCCTTGGTCGGCAGGACCGGTTTTATAGCCCTTTCGGCCAGACTGCCGTGCCCGATTTCGCGGTTACCTGTCATAAGGCGATTGCTTGTTTCACCTACCGAAAACGGCGGAAAATTGTAATGGTGGAAGTAAGTCTTCTTACTTTCCCCCTCAATCCCATCAATTATCTGGGCGTCACCCGGAGCTCCGAGGGTGCAGGTGGTAAGCCCCTGCGTTTCTCCGCGGTTAAACAGGGCTGAGCCGTGAGTTCTTGGCAGCAGGCCGGCTTCGATACTTAACGGCCTAATTTCGTCCATCTTGCGGCCGCCGATTCGTTTATTATTTTCAAGGATGTTTTTTCTGACGGTGTCTTTGACCAGTTTATCGACTATGGCGCTGACATGCTTTAAATCTTCTTCGGTCACCTGGTCTTTAAGGGCTTCCGTGGTCTCCCGCGCGACTTCCCGGAAGTAATGGTAGCGTTCCAGTTTGCCTGTTTTATGGAAAAGGGCATCCAGAATCTTATCCGCGTAATTTTTGTACAGATAGTCCACGATGATCTGATTCTTTTTTGGGGGCGTGAATTCCATTTTTGCCGCCCCGCCTTCCTTCTGAATGTCCTGAATGAAGCGCACGATCTTCTGACCCCATTTTTTACCGAAATCAATGGCTTCCAGCATTTTTTCTTCCGGCACTTCGTTGGCTCCAGCCTCAATCATGATGACATGATTGGAATCGCTGGAAACGATCAGATCAAGATCCGAACGTGATCTGGCTTCGGCGGTCGGATTCAGGACAAATTCGCCGTTAATGAGTCCCACGCGGACTGTAGCCGTGGGGCCTTCGAAGGGGATGTCGGAGACGGTGAGGGCGATCGATCCGGCAATGGTGGCGATCATGTCGTGCTCGTTTTCACGGTCGTATGACAGGGTGGTCAGCATTACCTGAATATCACGATGGAAGCCTTTCGGAAATAATGGACGATAGGTCCTGTCAGCCACGCGCGCCATCAGGATTTTGTCGTCGCTTGGCCGGGTTTCGCGCTTGACAAATCGGCTGGATTTAATGAGACCGCTGGCGTACATCTTTTCCTGATAATTGACCATCAGCGGCAGGAAATCAACGCCTTCGCGGGCTTCATTGCTCATGGTGGCTGTTGCCAGAACAACCGTATCACCATAGCGCACGGTACAGCTTCCATTGGCCATCTGGGCGAGCTTGCCTACTTCAACAACAAACTCCTTGTTTCCCAGGGGTAAAGTAAAAGTTTTAGGTTCCATAACACAATAAAATTATATAGATAAAGGATTTTGTGTCCGGAACCTATGAAAGTTTCAAGTGGCTGTCTCTTCTGATCGCAGGGGCAATCATTTGAAACTTTCTTTCATGATTCCGGCGTTTTGGTTTATTTACGCAGTTCCAGCCCCTTGATTACCTCTTCATAGACTTCTGGCTTGGAATTCTTCAGATAATTCAGGAGTTTCCGTCTTTTGCCAACCATCAGAAGAAGTCCGCGGCGGGAATGGTTGTCTTTTCTGTGTTCCTTCAGGTGCTCGGTCAGTTCGTTAATGCGTTTGGTGAGAATGGCAATTTGTACCTGCGCGGATCCTGTATCTTTATCGTGTTTGGCATAGGCTGAAATAACTTTCTTTTTTTGCTCGTGTTTGGTGACAGTTACTTTCTTTTGCGCGTTTTTCATATAAGTTGGAGGGAATGATTTGATAAAGATAACAGAATAAGTGTATCAGATATCGTTTTTTTCTGCAAGTTTAACTGTACTAAAGCCAATTTTTCCATTTAAAAGTGGCAAACAAAACAATGGCGACGATTCCCATTATGATGGCAATAGTCCAAAAATGTTCGACATTAAGGTGCGCGTCAGTAAATGGTAATTGTACGTTCATGCCGAATAAACCCGTCAGAAAGGTAAGTGGTAACATGATGGCCGAGAAAACAGTCAGTGTGCGCATTGTCAGGTTGATGTTGTGAGAGAGCAGTGATTCATTCGTGTCTTCCAATGATTCTATGATTTCTTTTTGTGTGCCCAGAATGTTCCACAGGCTTTCAATCTGGTCCACAATGTCGTCAAAATAAATCACAAGGTCCTCCGGAAGAAAGCGTTTCTGTTTGTGTTCCAGGGTGGCAACGACCGACCTTTGGGGCAGAAGAATCTTGCGAAGGGTGATCACGTTCTTTTTCAGGATCATGATGTTGAAAAGCTCATTCCTGGCGCGTTTAGATTCAAAAATCTCGTCTTCAATCTTCTTAAGGGAAGCCTGTATTTTATCGGTGACAGGAAAGATGGCGTTAAAAAGCGCACTTATTATCTCATAAAGAAGGTAGCCGGTACCCGGTTTTTCACCAAAGAACAGTCTTCGTGACTTCAGGGACTTCTGACATGTGTCTGCCATTTCGTTGAGAACCTTAAGTTCACCATTGTGAATCGTAATCAGGTAATCCTGACCGATAAACATATTCAGCTGTTCCGTGTTGAAGCGGAGGTGTTTGCTGTCATAAACGGGAAACTGAAGAATGATGAACAGGTATTTGTCGTATTCGTCAATTTTAGGCCTTTCGGTTTTCTGCAGGCAGTCTTCAAGATCCAGTTCATGAAAGCGGTATTTTTTTGCCAGTTTAGCAAGTTCTTCAGTATTTGGCTGAACCAGATTAATCCACCTGCTCTTTTTGAATTTGATTTCCTGCACAGGCAAATCGGTTAACGTTTATTTTTTGGTAAATATTTTTGTCTGCTGAGGTTTTTCTTCACCCTGTCTTTTCTTTTAGCATATTCCT
>JAZDNJ010000080.1:0-12747 GCA_043800105.1 Patescibacteria group bacterium | reverse complement strand
GACATGGTGGACAATATTCAGGGGGTTGCCAGCCATAAAGGCACCCTGCATCCTACTGTCCGCCGCCTGATGATTGCCAGTGTCTATGATACCGGCGTGGCCCGTTACGTGAAAAGCGACAGCGGCGATGTTACCTATCAGGAAAATATCAAAAAGGAAAATGAATGGATGTTTTCCGCCATGGCGCTGTCCGATTACTTTAACTTTAAGGAGATCGGCGAGAAGATGGATCCGGACCACGAAGCCATATTAAAGGCCGCCTGGCTGAGCGGCAAAGTTGCCCGGGTGATTGAAGACCTTGGCCCGAGGGAAGAGGTACTGGAGGCCTGGAAGAAGGTAAAAACAGAGGTTGAGGGGATTACAGATGCTGACCCGGCAAAACAGGAGGCGAAGCGCCACGCTTTTATTGAACAGGAAATGGCCAAATTTCCGCCGGAACTGGTGGAACGTTTTAAGGGTTATGATGCTGATAAAATAGATTCCACGCTGGATCAGATAACAAAGAATAAGGAAAGACTCGTCGAATTCACGCAAAAAACCCGCGAAGCTATTAAAGTCGAATCCCAGAAATTTATTGCAGATATGAAGGCGGACACATACGCCGAACGTATCGGGAAAGACCTGAACGACCTGGGTGACATGGACATTATTGATAAAATCAGCCTGGAAGACTACCAGCGCCGGATGTTTGATTTACAGGTAAATTTTAAAACCGCCGAACTGCAGGAGGGCAATATGCAGATGTATTTTGAGGCGCTGGGAATCCGCATCGAGGGCGTCTTTCCCAAGTACCTGAGCGAGATCCAAAAGAACCCAAAGCTTAAAACGGATTATTGGGAATATTTACTGCTGGGCAGTGACGAGGAATTTAAGCAGCTGACCGGCATGTTTAAGATAATACTTGCCGACAGTATCGCGGGAGGAAAGCAGGATTTTATTGCCGGGCTGGAAGCGATCCGCGCGAAGTACAAAGGCGCGAAGTCGATGACTGAAATCGAGGGCAGCCTGGAAGAAGGAAGTGAAGATTTTGTGGTGCTGAACACTTTCAGGATGCTGAAACTGCACCTGGGCACCCGCGCCGAAACAGGTGCGATCTCGGACCGTAAGGCCAAAGAAATCGACGCCAAACTTCGCGGCGTGCACATTGGCGATAAAGTCAGCGAGTACGTTGGCGGTGTCTGGGCAATGCTCACCGGCCCGGGCCAGAGCATGGCCAACCGGGCCGCCGGCCTGGTGCTGATGTACGGTTTTTACAAGTCCGCCCGCATGGCCATGAAGGGCGAAACGAAGGCCGGCAAAATGCTGAGGGCCCTGTTCGTGGCCGGCGCCATCGAGATTGCCGCCAAAGAAATAACGGGGCGGGGAATTCTGGACAGGGCCGGACTGGATTCCATTGCCGGCGCCATGGAAGGCACTTATGAAGAAGTGCTGAGGCAGGACGCCGAAACGCATATGGAAGACAAGGATATTACGCCTGAAGCTCACGGGGCCGCGCTTACGGAACTTAATGACGTGCCTTTCCATCAGGTGATGGAATGGTATGAAAGTTCTGATCCGAACGGCATGCCCCAGCCTCCGGGATCGAAAGACAAATTCCCGCGGCAGATTGACTTAAGACTGATCGCGCCAAAAGTTACCTGGGTCAAAAAAGATAAAGACAGGGAGGCCCGCCATGTGGTTTATGAAGCCGTCAAACACTTCTTTGGCTATGTGGGTGAAAAAGACAATAAACGCGACGCCGTCCACGGAAAAGAAGAACTAAAAGAAAGGTGGATCAAAATGTACGACGACCCGAACTACAAACCCAAATATACCACTTACGACCACCTTGAATGGTTTAAAAGCGGGGGCGTGAAAAAAACCGACATTACCTGGCAAATGGTAATGAGCTGTGAAATCGACCCAAAACAGGTTGACCTGACCAAAAACAAGACGCTCGTCGGTTTGGTGACGGAAACGGTTAAGGAAGGGTATGAGAGTCTTGTCACATGGAGCCGCGAACATGTTTATAACCCGGGGTCCGGCTACGCCGAGCAGTTTTTTGACAGCCTGGGCAACCTCGCTCAGGACGCCAAACAGTTATTTTCTGAATTCTGCGAAACAACCGGAAGAAAAATTTATTTCGGCAAGGAAAGGGCTGTTCTGTGGTACGGGGAACACCACTATGAAATCAGGCGCGGGGTTGGGAACCACTTGCAATTATTGTATACCGGCGTCACACTGCCCTTTAAGTTTGTTATGGCTGTCGATAACTGGGCCATTCCATGGACCCTGGCCAAACTGCGAGAAGTCGAAGAAAGCCTGCGCAGTACAAAACGTGAGTCTATTGGGGATAAAGATGACATAACTGCGGATAATATTATAGAGCGCGGGAATCTCGCGCACCTTAATTCGTCGAATATTGAACTGAACCGCAAATTCAGTTATTACGGTTTGTTTCAGGAACCTTTTTTAAACGCTATGGCTCCCGTTACAAAGGATGCGCAGGGCAATGTGATAATAGGACTGGATGGCTTTCCGGAGAGGACATTGGCAAAGCGGGGTGATTGGTTTTACAAAGATCCCGGGCAGAATGTGGGTTATTTTATTTCGGAAGTGTCTTACGCGGATGCCAAAATTAACATGAACGATCCCAAGTATGCGGACAGTCCTGAAAATGTGACTAGTCGGCTTTTAATAGCTTCTGAAGAAAAGGCCTGGGCACGCTTCAGAAGAGAAGGCATGAAGCCTGGGCAGGAAAAACATATGGAATCTATTCACGAAATCCAGTTTATCAAAGGTCAGAAAATGTACGTGTTCTGGCGCATGCCCTTAAAAGACAGCGCCGAACTTAATCTGAAAGAGACCGGACGCTGGGCGGATTATACGGAGGCCAGTAAATTCAGGGATCGGGAACCTTTTATGGTGGATCCTGCTAAAACCCGTTGGGAAAATCTGCGGGATGCCTTCTCGCTGGACACGGAACTAGTTAGATATGTGCTTACAGTCGGGGGGGCCTACGCGGCACAGGTGCCAAGAATTATTTTAGGGCATATAGAATTCGCCGGCGAAATTCTTGCCGGTATCGCGGGCCTTAAAGCTAGCAAAGAATTTCAGGAGGCGGTGAAGGAAGCCACCAAAGCAGATGAATCGACAAGAATTCTTATTGATGAGGTATTTACCAGCGGTAAAGACAAACATATGGCGCTTTCCGAATTTTATAAAGTTGAAAAAAACGCCGCGCTTTATGAATTTTCGCTGAATTACGCCCAGAAACGTAATAAAAAACTCAATCTTTCCCTTGTAAAAGATGACAAAGATTACGCTGGCAGCGGGTTTTACACGAAAGATACGCCGAACTACGCGGATATGCAGAAATTCTACCAGGATTATTATGCCGCGGCGAAGAGGCCGAATAAAGATATCGAATCCGCCCTGAATAGTAAGGCAAATGCCGCCACGCCAGCCACTCCGTAAGTGATTCACCATAAGGCGCCGCGGGCCTAAGACCATTGACATGGGGGATTTTTTGTGAAACAATTCTACCGGAGGGACAAAAAAGCTTTAGATACATTTGTTTAAAGCCAAATTTGTCCTCTTTTTTGGAGGGCAAATAACCTTGACAGGAAATAAATATTATAGTAAAATATTTGCCATTTGGGGACATCTTCCCCACTTTGTCAATCTTTGCCCTTTCACAAGTCATTTCGGATGTAAGCGTTCCACCTGCCTGTCATTTCCCCGCTAAGCGGGGGCGATGGCTGGCGGATTGTTCTTTTACATTCATTGCTATGGCATAAGAGTTGACTGGTCTTGTGACCTTCTTTGGTTCCGATAAGGCGGGATTGGAGAAAGTCACAGGACAACAAGTTCAACTCAAACTACACCCTACGCGGGTACAAACCCCGCGAGGGGAGAAGGAGCTCGTTATGAGCAAAAAACTGATGGCCTGTATGGCCTTTCTCACAGCGATGCTCATTCCGAGTGTCGCGCTGGCCGCCGGTCCGGCGGACCTGTTTTACGGAATCGGGGTGAAGATCTGGCGACAGATCATCCAACCCAGTTTCTTCACCTACAGTGCCTACGGGGACTGGGGTATCCTGATGTCTATCGTCGCTTCCGGGCTGACCATCTACGGTCTCTGGAAACTTGACGAAGCTGACAAAATCAAGATCGGCCGCGTCAGCGGCTTCATGGTCCTGCCGATCGCCCTGATGATCATGTGGATGATTATTGGCATGGGCATCGGGCTGGCGCTTGGTCTCATCCAGGGCGGCATTTCGTCGTTCTGGAGCGCCGTGCCGTTTATCAACCTCTCGACGACCCTGGTTGGCCTGCTCTCGAAGGCTACCTGGTACATCGTGATGTTCTTTATCATCGTCGGTGCCATCAAGCACCTGGCGAGCTCTGGACTTGGCTACATCAAGCAGTTCATGGGTATTGTAAAGGACATTATCGTGGGCCCCTTTCAAGGCAACGTCTCGGGGTTTCACATTGCGCTTGGCATCGTGATGATCTCGGCGATCATCAACCGCCGGGAGCTCAACGAGCCCCTGTACTACGCCCCCAGCATCGCCGGGGCAGCCTTCGGAATCTATCAGTTCGTTACCAAGACTGGCAGAGGACAAAAGGCAGCGGAAAGGGCTCGCGCCATCCTGAAGCACGAACCGCGGGCCTCGGATGGGGCATGGAAGTGCCCGAACAAGGAGCTGGACTTCGTCCGGGACAAGGAGGGGCGGAAAATCCCCGACCTGAAGGACCCGGGGCGCTTCAAGACCGAGTGGAAGCAGTGCCCGGGACCGGGCGGGGCTTACGAGGGGTGGAACCCCAAGGACGCCCCATTCTGCCTGTCGCCAACCTGCGACCACCCAAACCCCCACTGGGTCAAGTGTGAGGGCTGCGGGTACGCGGGGGACGACAAGAAGGAGGGCTTCCGGCGGGAAGTCTTTGGGGCCCACCAGAAGTGCCCGAAGTGCGGGCACGACCATCCGCCGCCGCCCGAGCAGACGCCCTTCCACGAACCAGGCGAGGATCGGGCACACCCGGGCACACCGGGTGCTCCGCCCCCGCCAGCGACTCCGGATGCGCCTGCGCCGCCACCCCCGGTGGTGGTTCCGGACTTTGTTCTGGAACGGCAATGCTCCTCCTGCAAGGAGCTTTACGACGCGGGCCGTGGATACAGGGGCTGTCCCCACTGCGGGACGCCTTTTGGCACTCCGGCGGGAACGGCTACCACGCCCGATCCGGCACCGGAGGAGCCGGTGCCCCCGCCACCACAGGAAGGTGAGGATGAGGATTACGATATCCTCAACCTCACTTTCTAGCAATGAATGTACCGGTTCCCCTCTCCGCCTGGAAATGGATGAGGGGGGCCGGGAAGTTCTTTAAAATCACTGACGTAAAGGTTCCACTCGTCATTAACCTCGCAAGAGTGTTGATGGCGGATTGTTCTTTTACTTACATTGCTTAGCGAGTTAACCAGGAAAAGGAGAAAAAGACATGGCCAGAAAGACGTTGCAACGACTGTTCGCGGCGATGGCTTCGGCCATCGTCACCATCCTGGTTTCCGCCATGGCGGAGGCCCAGAAGCCCGGAATCATCGACAGGGCCAGGAATAAGGCTGGTCAGGTCGTGGAGCAGGGCAGGCAGGCCAAAGAAAAGGCCAAGGAGGTGGTTGAGACGGTAACAGAAGGAGCTGAGAAAACGGCGGACTTCTGGAACCACGCCCAGAACTTCTGGAACCAGATGTCCTGGCGCGACTTCGTGGGGCGGAACTGGCAGCACGGCCTTGTCATTGGGCTGGTGATGGCGGCGGTAAGCCTGTTCATTCTTCGTGAATGGGATGAGCGCAAGGCTGTCATCGCCCTTCTGAAGGGCTATGCCGCGGGAGTGGTTTGCGGGTTCATTTATGAGCTCCTGCGAACCGCCCCGGACAGCTCGGTACAGGGGGGCTCCCGGAGCCTGATGGTTGTGGCGGCATTGTTGTTTGCCGTCATGGCCATCATGCACTCCTTCAGGTTCATCCCGAAGCTGAGGGAGGCCATTGCGGCCAGGGAAGTGCCTTACTTCCTCTGGCACCGCCAACTGCCGTCAGTGATTACCGATTGGCAGGGCGACGAAGGTGGCGCGGACAGCCAGCCCGACAACGGGTCCGGCACTACGCCCCAACCGGCACCCGGCCCCGCGCCGGACCCGGACGCTAGCCCCACCCCGCCAGTCACGCCGGCACCTTCGGCCAGGCTAATTACCTGCCCCGCCTGCCACAAGCAGACGGAAACGAAGGGCCGACGCTGCGGCCACTGCCAGGCTTTCCTTCCGAGAGACGGAGGACCCGCAGTGGTCATTGTGAGCGCGGACAGTGTTGTCTGTCCGCACTGCCACAAACAGACGGAGGCAAAAGGCCGACGCTGCGGCCACTGCCTGGAGCCGGTGGAGGAGGAGCGCAAGACCCCTCCGGTGACGGAGGAGACTCGTGAGAAAGGAGGTACGAAAGAGGATTCCGATATCCTCAACCTTACCTTCTAGCAATGTACCACCCCGCGCCGTTTCTTTCGCCCGACAAAGGTGAATCAGACGGCGCGGGAAGTACTGAAAATCATGTTGACATACTTTACATTATATTTTATAATTTTAATCCTTATTTTAATCAACTTATTATGACAGAATTACCTAAAAAAAACGGGGTGGAGGTGGATGAGCCGAAGACAAGCACTGAACCTGAAGAGAAAAGTCCTTGGGAGATCTTGCGGAAACATATGCAAGGGAAAAATATAAGTCCGGTTTTCCATGAAATATTTATGGGTTCAAAACCTGATAAACTCACCGCGGGTGAAAGGGCTGAGCTCTGGAGAAACATTCAGCGGCTGGCCCATGTCGCCATTCCTAAAACGCGTACCAGTGTCGCGGAGGCGGCCCAAACCGGACAGTCTGAAGCTGAAAAAGCATACGGACTGAAATTTTTTCAGGAAGTTATCCAAAATGACAGTCAGCTTTTTAATGCTTTTCAGTCATTGGGTATGGTTGGAGGTCTTTTGCGAAACAGTTACAATAATCCAAGACCCGGTGAATCGGTGGCTAAAGCTATGGGTATGTCCGAAGATAACTTACATAAGTTGATGCAGGTAATTTTTGGTCATTTGCAGGGACGTCCTGTCGCTCAAAAAGATATCGTTGCCTATTTGACAAGGCCCAAATGGACTCAGTATCAGATTTTATATTCTGACGTTTTGGGCCTTAAAGAAGATTCCACATCCGAAGAAATAAGAGCACAATGCGAAAAATTCAGAAGGGTTATTGATCGTTTTGATGATCTTTTGGGCTACCCTAATCACCTTAAAGTAAACAGAGTTATTATAGAAGCTAACAGGAATAATGACCCAAACCTCAGCACTGAGGATATTGTTAAAAAACATGGCTTTGTTGCAGGCGGCGGACAATGCTTTGACGAATCAGTTATTGCCGCCCTGGAAGATGAAATAAAAAATCCGGCAAAGGCAAAAAGGGCGCCAGTGGCAAGTGCTCCCGCCCAGCCAAAAAGCGCAGTTACCGCTAAGCCGGAAATTAATTTTGAGTCTTTTTACGTGGAAGTATATCAGACATCCGCGACAAGTCGCATATATAATATGCTGCATAATCTGCACTTCGCTCTTCGCCGTACGGATGAACAGTATAAAGCAAAGAACAAGGCCGCGCATTTTAACAACGATGATCGCGACACAGTTATTGGCAATCTTGACGAAAAACTGGGGGCGGATTTGCGTGCCGCAATGCAGACTGCCGCGCAGAAAAGCAATGAGGCGCCTTATCAGCACTACGCCCTTATGGAAGTCATCGCGAAACACGCTGACTGCGCCAGTGATCCGGAAAAGCTTAAAACCGAATTAAAGCGGATTGGCGCGATTTTAGATAGTTTGTATCCCAAGTTAGGCAATTAATATGTTTCATAATTCAACCACCTTACATCACAGCCACGGTCAGCTGACGATGATCGGCAAAGAGAGCCGACTGGTTCACGCGAACTGGCTTGCCAGAAAACAACTGCAGACAGCGGTCATTTGGGATTATATGAAGCCTTTGAGAAAGGGGGCCAGACTATATTCATGGGCTTTCGGCTGGCCTTTGATTACCAAAGGCGCTGATCTGGCTATGAAAGGCACCCGGAAGGCGATTGACGGCATTGAATGGGCAGGTTATACGGCTCTGGAAGGCGCTAAAGGGGCCGCCCAGATGACTGTGGAGCCCTTTGCCAGACTCGGCTATTCCAGATTAGTAGCCATAAAACGCACTTTATGGGACGGCGGCTGGGCCACTTTGGGCGCCGCTATCAGAACACCGATCGCCCTGGCTAAGTCGCCATTGGAGGCCATAAGAGGATGCCGTGACGCAGTTAAGGGGATTTTAAGCAACGGAAAGGAATTCATAAGCTCTCTTTTTCGTGGCCGGCTGGGAGAAGCTGTAACACATACCCGGGCCGCGATCGGAAGTCTTTTCCAGCCAATTTTAAGACCCGCAAGATCAATTCTGGCACCAATGGCTTTGGCCGCCGCCACATTTTTTAACGCCCAATGGCAAACGGTTGACACCGCACGGAATGCCATAACCCATGTTATTCCCGATGGCGCCCGCAGATTATGGAACGCCCCGCAAACCGCCAGCGCCATTATGGCTGAAAGACATGCTGTCAGAGATGCCGCCAAGGCTGTTCTTGCAAAGGAAAAAGAGGAAAAGAAGACGGCCCTCAAGGCGGCGATTGCCGAGGACAAGGGAGAAGCCACCGGAGGTAAAGGAGGCGGCGGAGGAGCCAAAAAAGCCACTTAAAAAGGTTTCAGTTGTCAGTTGTTCTTTAAAATACAGGCTTTCGCGAAGAGTCACGTGGCCAGCGTTAGTGCTGGTGCGAGTCGTAAAGCGGCTTGCACGGCCGCGCTGTCCAGATGCTCTCTTTGCGAAGGGAGCCCCAACAACAACCAGCAACGAGGTTCCCATGAAGTTTTTCAGGATGTTTCTGGCCGCTTTGGTGGCCTTTGTCGCGTTCACCCTGGCCACTCCGGCGGCATGGGCGCAAAGCCCCTGGGGCAGTCCGCCCAGCGTTCGCGGGAGTGCCGCTCCGGCGGCCACCGTCAAGCCGGTCGCGCCCCCCAAGGGCGGAGGCGGACCCGCCATGAAGGACTGCGACAAGGAGGGGAAGAAAATCCCCGCCAACGAGTGGTCTAAAGAGAAGTGCGACAAGCCCGCCGAGCCGGACTGTCTGTACGGCAAGGACGACAATGGCGCCTGCCTGACCTTTGAGCAGGCAGTCGAGGCCTACGGCAACAAGCGGGCCGCTGAGGCCAGCCTGCTCTGGAAGGTGGCCCTCTGCGTCGTGAGCGCCCTGCTGGCGCTCGTCTTCGCCGGTTTCGGGTTCTTCTATTGGAAGGACACGAGGCGTAGGCTGGACGACGTGGCAGGAGCCGTTGTCCGTAACGGAGAACGGCTCGACGCCCTGGAGGGGCGCCCGCCCCGCGCCATACCGCCCGCCGCGCCCTAACGGCGGACCCGCGAGAGCATCGCCACGAAGATGGCCCGCCCGACGCAAGTCGGAGCGGGCCTCTTCACCATAAAAAAACGCGAAAGAACTTCGCTTCCGTGACCGAATGGCTATTTAGTTTTCGCGCAGTTTTTTTGACCGTTCGATTTTTTGTTCTGTGGCTTTATGCTTCCGGAATTCAACCTTTCTCTGTAGTTGTAATATGCGCAGATTCAGGTAGTCGTAAGCCCTGCCGTTAAGGTGATTTCTTACATCAATCAGGTAATCGATGCTGTCTGTGTTTTCCAGTTCGTTTTCAAGAAGTCTGGCGATCTGGTTCTGCTGGCCTTCCCGGGAATTATAAATATAGATCTTATCGACCAGTTCGGTCATTTTTATTTCTTCCGCGGAAAGCTCAGCTACAGGCTCTTCCGTTTCCTGAAGTTCGGGTAGCAGGGGTAAGGCCACGGCCATAGTGCTTGCCAGATCTTCTTCCGCGGCGGCGGAGGCTGATTCGACCATGGCCGCCAATCCGTTGCCCTGATCCGTTTCTGGCCCCAGGGTATCTGTAAGCGAATTGAGCAGGGTCAATTCCTCCTGTTTTAGCTCGATTACTTCCTGAAGGACTTCTTTTTTCAGTTCTTCGTCTTCGATGGCCTGGGTCGTTTCCAGCGTGTCACTGACGGCCAGCTGGTGGCTTACCAGTCTTTCTTTCGCCGCGTCCATTTCACCTTCCGCCACAAGAGTGGTGACATCCTGAAGGCGCTGAACCGAATTGTTCAGGCGGATTTTTTCGAGTTCGACCGGGTTGTCGGCCAGGATTTCAGCGGTCTGGTGCAGAGCCTCTTTAACAAGTCCAGTGGAGACGTCATTGGGGAGTTCGGCCGTCAGGGTTTTCTGGTGCGGAACGATAAGTTTGCGGGCCACTTCTTTGGTTACTTTGGCGTCGGCAAGCTGGCGGGCTATGCTTTGATAAGCCATCAGGGCTTCGCGGCCTTTTTGCTGGTCGCCGGCCTCAAAAAGGACTAATGCCTCATTGAGCCTGCTGTTGGCGATTTCGATTTGAACAGCCATGTCTGAATCTGAGCTGAGGGCTAATTTCAGGCGTTCTTTTGTTTGTTTGATGGGGTAAAGCATCTGGCCCGGTAGGGTTCCGGCAATTTGGGCCAGGCGTTCAATTCCTTTTTCGCGCAACATAGTCAGATGTTCGTGATCACGATTGAGGTTGCTCTGAAACCAGGGGGTTGAACGGTCCTGTTGGGTCAGGGTGTCGGTGGTTATGACCGGCTTACCGCTTAGCATGTGGATGCCGGCTTTTTGGTTAGCGGTAAGTCTGAGGGTTTTTACCGCCTGCCCGGTTTCCGGTGTCAGGCTGGTAATACTTATTTTATTGTTAAGGACGTAAACTGAAGTAGGTTCGGTAACGTCGGTTACCACATTAAAGGTGCTGTTGAGCGCTTTTATTGCCGCGTCGCGGGTTTTAAAGGCAAGACCGGCATATCCGTCTTCGACGTTGAGGGTCTGGACCCAGGCGGCCCCTTTGTGCAGGAATACTTCGATTATGCCCTGGCGGCCGAAAGCGGGACTGACGGCCAGCTGGCTGATGAGGAACTCGGTGTTTTCACCTAAGCGGATTTCCGTGTCATCAAAAAAACGGATGACGGCTTCAGAGCCTTTTTCCGTTTTTATGAGGTCCCCCGCCTGTACCTCAATGAGCTTGTTAACATCTTCCCAGACAATGAGATCGGGGTGTTTAACAGAAGCGCTGCCTGAAATGATTTCAAGGTAAGAGTCATCTGAAGCTTCTACCACAGTGCTTCCTTCCACAAAAAAGAGGGTGGAAGTGACGGCAATCATCATAACCATAGTTGAGGCCACGACTTTTTTGGTGTAGCTGAGAAAAAGAGCCATACCGCGCAGTGATACTTTGATTGGCTGAGGAGAAGCGGCGATTCTACGCATAAGGCGCGCGCGGGCCTGAGCTATAAAATCCGCAGAAATTTGAATTGCCCCCAGACGCCTGAGCACAGATTTAAGCCATGTTTCATTTTGATACAGCGCGATTTGCCGCATCAGGCGGTTTTTGGATTCTTTAATAAAACCTTCTGAAGGCTCAATTTTAGACAATTCGTACAGTTGTGTGTCTAAGTTGTCCATTAAAATGGGGTTTCGCACTTGTTATAACGTAAAAAAACCAATTTTGTTTCAAAAATCTTCTTTTTTTTCTTCGAGTAGGCTGCGAAGCTTTTCCAGAGCCCTGAACTGGAGGGTTCGTACGGCTCCCTCGGATTTTCCGATAACGTTAGCAATGACAGTGTTGTCTTCCTCATTGATGTATTTTAAAAGGATGACCTGTTGGTAGTTTGCAGGAAGCTTGTTGATGGCTTTCCGGAGCTTTACCTCGTTCAGCTTGAGGTCGAGCTGGTAAGAAGGGCTGGCGTCCGGTTTTGTGTCGGCCAGATTTTCATCAATTTCGGAAGACATTTCGTTTCTCCTGTAGTGATCGCACACAAGATTATGAGCGATCCGGAAAATCCAGGAGGAAAAAGGGTGTTTGCCGGTTTTGTATTTAGAGAGATTCTGCCATGCCTTCAGAAAAGTCTCTTCGGTAAGATCTTCAGCAATGTGTTTGTCGACACGGTAATAGATATAACGATACACCGGCTTTACCAGCGCATCATAAATTTTTCCGAAGGCCTCGGTGTCACCGTTTTGCGCGAGGTCAACGAGTCGGCCTAAGTCTTTATCAGATTTTTTGGGCACGGAAAATCGAAACTAAGTGGCATATTTATAGCATAGTTAGGCAAGATTGGCAAATATTAACGGTAGATGTGCGCCTTTCTTTCGCTTTCATCTTCACTTGCTTTTTTATACCAGGACATACGATGTTCCCGAACGGATTTATGCGCGTGCACTCTCCGGATGGCTCTGGCATGTTCTTTCAGAGTATCATCGGCTGGCATCAGGCCTGCGTCGTTACGCAGAAATTCAATAGCTGAGTAGCGAAAAAACTCGGGCTTATTCACAAAGCCCCATCGTTCAATAGCTTCTTCGATTTGAGCTGCCAGTTGCGCGGAAATATGAAATACAATTTTTTTCATCTCCATACTATAAATTCAATTAAATGCTAAATTAATATCTAATACAGGAGCATGATTATAATTGGTTCAATGATACTCCTCGACCCAAGGGTCGAGGTATCAGGAGGTTAGGTTATCGAATAAAGTGAGCTGACCTCTGTAAATCGATTTATAATGTTTTCCCTG
>JAZDNJ010000103.1:0-4052 GCA_043800105.1 Patescibacteria group bacterium | reverse complement strand
AGTTTTTTGTAAAGTTTGAGAAATTTTTCCACTTCGTCAGGCGATTCGAATTCAATTTCTACAAAACGAACCTGATCCGCTCTTCTGAATGTCCTTTTCAGGCTTCTTTTTAAGCCGGAAGCAAGGGCAATATGGTTCTCTTTAATAAGGATGGCGTCACGCAAATGGAGCCTGTGAGTTCCGCCGCCGCCCAAGGCGACCGCACGCTTGTCCATAAGCCCCCAGAGTGTTTTGCGGGTGGCCAGAAGTTTGACTCCTTTAGGCATTTTGGTAAGCATCCTCCTGGTTTTTGTGGCCACCCCGCTCATTCTCTGAAGCAGGTTTAGCAGGGTTCTTTCGGCTCCTAAAATAACCGAAGCCCGTCCTTCAATTTTCAGTATGTCTTCACCTTTTTTTATTTTACTGCCATCCTTTTTGGCTTCTGTAATTTTGATTTTCAGTCTTTTTAAGAACCACTCCGCCTCCTGCATGCCGGCCAGGATACCTTCTTCATTGGACCGTATTCTTGCCTTCACTTTTTGGCTGGCGGCCCCCAGAAATGCTTTGGTACTGACATCCGTTCCGGGCTTATCCAATTGATAAGCTCCCCAAACATAAAGGCGCACCGCTTTCAGGTAAAGCCTATTTGTTAACCGAAGCTGTGTATGCGCGTCCATAAAGAACATAGGCGAATCATTATTATAGTGCCGGATACTCAGACCTGTGTCGCCGTAATAAAATCTCTTACCTCCTGATAGCGCTTTGCGTCGATCTTATTATTCTTCTTCAGGATGTCGAGAAGTTCATTGATCCCGATTACACTATGAAGTTTGTAGCCCTTTTCTTCAAGTAACCGGCCCCCGCCCTGCTCCCGGTCAACGAGCACAAGGAAATCGGTAATTTTAAGGCCGGAAGCCTCGAAGGGTTCGACGGTTTCGAACTTACTGCCGCCCGTGGTGATCAGGTCATCGATAACAAGAGTTGTGTCGCCCTCTTTAAAAACACCTTCGATCTTTTTTTTGGTCCCGTAATCCTTAACTTCTTTCCGGGCGTATACCATTGGCCAGTCCTGGCTGATTGAAATTGCTGTGGCAATGGGCAAAGCCGTGTAAGGAATTCCCGCTATCACATCAAACTTCAGGCCTTTGGCCATTTCAATCATGGCCTCACTGATGAGCCTGAGTACTCCTGGATAAGAAATAAGCAGGCGTAAATCGATGTAAATGGGTGATTTTATACCTGACTTGAGCGTAAATTCGCCAAATTTTATGGCACCGATTTCATGCAGTGCCAGCGCAATTTCTTCTTTTTTAGACATATTTTTTGATTACAGATCGTATGCAAGTATAGCATAAACAACAAACCGCCTGTCCCAGCCCTGGCGGGAAGGAATTAAATGACGGTTTCCTGTTTTTTTCTGCTACCAATTCATCTCATCTTCATCATCTTCCGCCACCGGCTCGTTATCCGGTTCAAAATCGCAATAACATTCACATTGTGGGCTGTCGCACTTATCACAGATAGGGCAACTGTCACCACAGGAACACTCTTGCTGCATAATGGTAGTGATTAGCAAATGATTTAGTTCAATTATCATTTCTTTGTCTAAAAAATCAATAGGAAATATTTGGCTTATTTAAAGCTTTAAATCAACTTCGACTGATAATTATCCTATTTGTGCGTCTGTGCTTTTTTTACCCCTTTTTCTATTTCGGATACATTAACTTCGGCGCCGATTTCTGAACCAAAAAGTGACGTCATCATGTACTTGCCAATCACGTTCATGAGCAAGCCGAATAGAGCCAGCCCGCAGAGCATGGCGAAGCCCGCGGTAATTCGTCCGAGTATTGTCACCGGATACATGTCACCATAACCGACAGTTGTGATAGTAACGATGCACCACCACATAGCTTTTGGTATAGAAGTGAAAGCGGTGCCTTCCACTCCTCTTTCACAATAATATTCCAAAGTGCTGAAAATAGTAAGGACGGAAAACAGGGCGATGAAATAAATTGTTAAATCCATTTTGAGAGTTTCGAACTTGTTCGTGGTCATTTCTCCGGCCGGGGTCTTGACAACATGCTTAGCCAATTTCAGAAGCCTGAGCATCCTCATTAGGCGCAGGAAACGCAGTACGCGCAGGACACGGAAGACTTTGATAGCCCTAAGGTCTACGATATTGAGGTATGACGGCGCTATAGCCAGAAAGTCAATTGTACCCCACGGTCCGAAGATGTATTTGGTTTTAACCGGCGCCACATAGATGTTGGCGATATATTCAATGGTAAATATCGCAACAACAATCATTTCCGATATATCGAAGAAAGTCTGATGCGCTAAATAAATGGATTCCACCGAAGCGGCCACGATGGAACCAATAGAAAAGAAAATAAGCAGGACGATAATATCATTCACAACCCTATAGGCTGGCGAGTGTTCGTTCCCAAAAGCCTCATGGATCCAGTAATCGATACGGGCCCAAAAATAGAGAGGTTTTTCTTTTGATGACATAATTTTGGTTTTTTATTTGTCCTGCATACATTATAATTTTACTGAAATTAAAATAAAGAGAAAGGCATATGAAAATCATTATTGTCGGTGGCGGTGAAAAAGGGCTTGCTTTGGCGAATCTGCTAGCCAATGACCACCAGGTAACTCTTATTGAGCAAGATGAAGCGCGCGCCAAAGTGATTGCCTCAAAAACCCCGGTGCTTGTCCTTCAGGGTGACGGAGGCGATATTACCATTCTGCGACAGGCTAATGTGGGCGAAGCGGATTATGTGGTGACCACAGCTGACGATAAGACCAATCTGGTCGTCTGTGAAATCGCCAAGAATGAGAAAGTGCCTCATATAGTAGCTCTTGTGAATGAATCAAAGAATGAGGAGCTTTTCAGCAAACTTGAAATTTCCAATTTGGTATTTGTGGTGGGCACGATTGTTTCGGCCATTCAGCGGATTATTGTTCAGAAAGGCACGGAAGACATTATAAGTCAGCTGGGGCTTGGAGAGATGCAGGTTGCCAAGATGACCGTTACTGAAGGCTGTAAAGCCGAGGGAGCCAAGACGGACATTAATAATGCCGAGATTCTTGCCATATATAGGGAAGGAAAATTAATCACCGACACGGTAAAAGAGAAACTGCTCAAGAATGACACTGTTTTATTCGCGGTGGCCCCAAAAGACCTGGAGGAACTTAATAAATTCTTTACTTCTGATGAGAATACTTCTGCGTAATCTTGGCTATCTGCTTGTTATTTCATCTTTTTTCCGGCTGATACCGATTGTCGCGGGCCTGATTTACGGAGAGGATATTCGTGGCTTTCTGTTTACTTTCGGCCTTTCTTTAGTGCTGGGAGTTGTCCTGGCCCTTTTCAGCCGTCCGAAAGAAAACAATAAAACCATAACCCTGACTCAGGGGCTTATTCTGAGCGCTCTGGCTTTTATTGTACTCCCCGCCATCAGCATGATCACCTACCTGCCCAGCATGGGCCACAATTATCTGAATGCCTATTTCGAAGCCATTTCCGGATTTACAACAACGGGACTGACTGTTTATGGTTCGCTGGATGAACTACCCAAAAGCCTGCTTTTATGGCGGGCGGAAACCCAGTGGATGGGGGGAATCGGTATTGTCATTATATTTCTTTTCCTGTTCAGCGGCCGCCGGAAAGGTCAGCAGAAAATGGCGGAACTGGAAGAGGCCAGCGAAGCTTCGATGGCTCTTTATCAGGCGCAGGGTTTTGAGCAAAAACTGGAAGGCGGCCTGAGGCACACGCTGGCAGTCGTAATGGCCATTTATATAGGATTTACCTTGTTTGGTGTTCTGTTATTATTGCTAACAGGTATGCCTCTTTATGATTCGATTGCAATGTCTTTCACGGCCCTTTCGACCGGCGGTTTTAGTGTGCATGACACGTTTTATACAAATGAATGGCAGCTTTTGGCGCTTTCTGTGATTATGATTCTGGGCTCCATTTCATTCGTTGTGCATTACAAAATGATTGAGGGGAAGTGGAAGGAATTTTTGTTCAGTTTTGAGAAGAATGTGTTCTTTGTCATTCTTATTTTTTG
>JAZDNJ010000069.1:0-10970 GCA_043800105.1 Patescibacteria group bacterium | reverse complement strand
TAGACTACTTGACGGGTCGCCAAATGGGCATCAGCAAATTCGTCAGCTTCGGCAACAAATGTGACGTAACTCCATACCCCAGCGGAGCAGGGCTTCATGTGGGGCATCCGGAAGGCTACACAGCGACCGACATCATCAGCCGTTACAGGCGGATGAAGGGCTTTAACGTGCTGCATCCAATTGGATGGGACGCCTTTGGTCTGCCGGCCGAAAACTACGCCATAAAAACCGGCCGCCATCCGCGCGAAGTGACCGACGAAAACATTATGGTCTTCAAAAAGCAAATCCAGTCTCTTGGTTTTTCCTACGACTGGGACCGCGAAGTGGATACCACCGACCCCGATTACTACAAATGGACTCAGTGGATATTTCTGCAGATTTATAAAAAGGGGCTCGCCTACGAATCGGAACTGCCGATTAACTGGTGCCCAAGCTGCATGACCGGCCTTGCAAACGAAGAAGTGGTGAACGGCAAATGCGATCGCTGCGGCGCCGAAACCACCAAAAAACTATTGCGCCAGTGGGTTCTGAGGATCACCAAATATGCCGATCGCCTGCTCGAAGATTTAGAGGAAGTCGACTGGCCCGAACCTATTAAGATTATGCAGAGGAATTGGATTGGAAGAAGCTACGGCACCAACGTGGTTTTTGATTTGGAGGGTTTTAAGGAAAAGCTTCCGATTTATACCACCCGCGTCGACACGCTCTTTTCATGCGCCTTTATGGTGCTGGCCCCCGAACATCCGCTGGTCTACAAAATCACTACCGACAGGCAGAAAAAGGAAGTCGAAAAATACAAAAATCAGGCCATGCTGAAGTCCGATCTGGAGCGAACGGATTTAGCGAAAGACAAAACCGGCGTCTTCACCGGTGCCTATGCCATCAATCCGATCAACGGCGACAAAATTCCCATCTGGATCGGCGATTTTGTGCTGGCCAGCTACGGAACGGGAGCCGTGTTTGCCGACGCCCACGACGAACGCGACTTTGAATTTGCCAAAAAATACGGCATTCCGCTCAAAGTTTCTATCCGACCATGCCTTACCGGCAGGCAGGCGGAGGATGAAAAAGAGTGGAAAAAGGTTGAAAAACTGGAAAAATGCTTCTGCGATGACGGAATTCTGGTCAATTCAGGCAAGTTCGACGGCATGACTTCTGAAAAAGCCCGCTACGAGATCACCCTGGAATTGGAAAAAATGGGCAAGGGCGAAGGCGCCGTGAATTACAAAATGAAAGACTGGGTCTTTTCGCGCCAGCGCTACTGGGGCGAGCCCATTCCCATTGTCCACTGCGAAAAGTGCGGCCCTGTTCCTGTACCCGAAGATCAGTTACCCCTGCTTTTGCCTAACGTCAAAAAATACGAACCGACCGGCACCGGCGAATCTCCGCTGGCGGGAATTGATGAATGGGTGAATACCAAGTGTCCTAAGTGCAAAAAGCCAGCCAAACGCGAGACTAACACCATGCCCCAGTGGGCAGGAAGCTGTTGGTATTACCTACGTTATATCAGCGCAAAAAACGATAAGCGTTTTGTCGACAAAAAAGAGGAAAAATACTGGATGAACGTGGATCTTTATGTGGGCGGAGCCGAACATGCCGTTTTACATCTTTTGTACGCCCGCTTCTGGCACAAGGTGCTTTATGATCTGGAGTTCCTGACCCACAAAGAACCCTTTCAGCGACTGATGAACCAGGGGCTGATTCTGGGTGAAGACGGCGAAAAAATGAGCAAATCCAGAGGCAACGTCATAAATCCGGACGACGTCATCAAAAAGTACGGAGCCGACACCCTGCGGCTCTACGAAATGTTTATGGGGCCTTTCGAAGCCGTGAAGCCATGGAGCACCAAGAGCATTGAGGGCTGCTTCCGTTTCGCCCAGAAAATCTACCGCATTGTCGAGGAAAACGAGCTGGTTAAAGCTGAGCCATCAGATGAGCTAAATAAACTCCTGCACAAAACGATTAAAAAAGTCACCAGAGATACCGGGAACTTCTGTTTTAACACCGCCATTTCACAGATGATGATTCTGGCCAACGAAGTGCAGAAGGAAAAGAAGGTAAGCAGGCCTTTAATGGAAAAATTTGTGCTGATCCTGTCGCCATACACACCGCATTTAGCCGAAGAGGTCTGGGAAATGCTGGGACACAAAAATACACTAACTTACGAAAACTGGCCGGAATATGATGAAAAACTGACCATTGATAACACTTTTGAACTCGTTTTTTCCGTGAATGGCCGCGTACGTGGTAAAAAAGAGGCTTCTAAAGACATAAGCAAAGAAAACGCCATCAAAGCCGCCCGCGCTGATGAGAACGTCCAGCGGAATATCCTCGGAAAAGAAGTCATCAAAGAAATCTACGTACCAGGAAAGTTAGTAAATATTGTCGTGAAATAAGATTCCCCTCAATAACCTCTCTTTTTGACATATAGCAAATTTCACCCATACAGGTAGTGATGACTATACATTCAAATGCACTTCTATGGGTAAGATTTGCTATATACGTTGAGGAGAGGTGGGAGCATTGCTGATTATTGCTGAATAATCGTTAGATCAAGCAGCTTCGTTGTCGCTCGCGGTACGACATTAGTGGTAATTGATTGCTTAAAGTCCTTGTAGTAGCCGTCAGATTTGATCGAAAAATAAGTTGAAGGCAAAACATCGCCTCCGGCGTCATACGTCATGCCGTATTCCAGGTAGGGGATGGGGATTTTAAGCCGGTTGGCTGCATCAGCCGCTTGCATAGGGGCCACTAGCAAGAGTTCCATTTGCAGTTCATTGGTCGCGGGAATACCGGCGATGAAAGCGGCCAGGTCGCTAATCACGCCATTCTGATTAACGCCCCGATCAGCTTCTGTCAGTGAAACGGAAAGCTCATTATTCGTCAAAATAAAATCCTTTTCACAAAGCGTGGCATTGGAGTCACCGGCCGTCGGATGACTTGTATGCTGAAGGTCGGTCTTACAACCGCGCAGCGGCTGAAAGGAATTGCCCTTGTCATCAATCAGCTTCCACAAAATTACCGGATCATGCTCACTGTCCTCATCCGCCCTGCCATCGCAGTCATTGTCATCCACCTGTGCCAGCCCGCTGTAAGGGCAGGCCTGCTTACTGAAAAATGGATCAGGGCCATCTTCATTCAGGCCGGAACCGGATCCCATGTCATAATCCCCGTCATTGTCTATCGCGAGCGGTAACGTGCCGGAAAAAACGCTCAGGTTATCGGCAACAACATCGGGGGGGAGCCGGAAAACCAGCTTCAGGGCGGACACATTAAGTTTTCTGAGATCCTGCGCCGCTTCGTTAATCTGGTTGCTCAGAATACCGGTAGACAGGGCGTCATCGGTAAACAGATTGATCACGAGTTTTTCGTTCTCATAAATCCGCCCGCAGTAAGTAGGGCTGAATCCGGCTTCTTCCCAGCTTGCCAGCGAATTGTCGCAGGCATTCAGAGCCTTGTTCTTCAGCTCCCATTCATTAGTCCAGCTTACGTTTTCGGTAAAATCGGCGTTGCGCGCTTCCGGACCCCCAAGGCTTGCTGTTTCATAACCCGCGCTGTGAGCCGAAAGCTCATAAAGCGCGTCTTCCACCCCCGCCTCTGCCGCGAAATACGCTTTGTCCGCAGCTTCGATCTGATGCGACGACCTCAGCGCCCTGATTACCAGTTCGTTGACTGTGGTGGTAATCGTAATCAACAGAAGAAGTAAACCGATAGACAGGGCAAGGGAAACACCTTTGTTGTCGGACATGAATTTTATCATCGGCAATCCGAATTAATTTCATTGTAGTTCCGCGTTGTGATCGTTGAAGTCAGAGTGATCGAAGGAACACGGGCTTCATTGGTCGTATCGACCAGTTTCGGGTTGGCTTCCACCGTCATCTGAATGGTTACATAAGGCTGAATCTGCGCATCATCCATATTATAAGCCTTCCATGGGTCGTCTTTGGGCGACACGATAAACTGAAGATTGACGACATTCAGGGCGTTTGGCGAAATATCCACAAATCCGTGATCGTCATCCACCGTGTCGGCAAATCCGAAACAATTAACTCCGTAAATATCATCGTCGAGCGGCGTATTTCTGGTGCAGGGGTAATCAGGGGCGCAAAGCCAGGTGTCAGTCAGGCCGTCAGCTTCGCGAGTGTCGGACTTTGTAGCAAGGCAGCCCGCTTCCGAAGCCGCGGCGCCATTATAAGAGTCATTTCGGTTAATGTGATCTTCACCGAAATCCCGTCCTTCCATTTTAACCATGCTGATTTTTCCGATCAGGTCTCCGTCCACGTTCCGCTCAATCCGTTTGATCATGGTACGGCGGTTTCCCGCGAGATTGATGAGGTAAAGATCGTTTTCGATGGCGCGCACGGCGGCGGGATTCAGGGGGGCCGCAACAATACTGGCTTCCATGTCGGTATTCCTTGAGCCGATACTCTCGTTGTCGTTATCGTAGAAAAAAGAACTGTAAACACAGTAATTATCACCATAACTTCCGGTTTCACCAAAAGTGGCTAAATTATAGGGAATCATGACATTCTGATTGAAGTATTGCTCGTAGTCGATACCGCTCTGACGCACTTCCCGCACAATCTTCTCCATCAAAAAGCGCGCCTCCTCATAAACCAGATTACCCGCTTTCAGGTCACGCGAAGCGCTCATGTAATTCAGGTAGATCCTTCCGCCAAAAAGCGCCAGCATCGTCAGAATCGTCAGAGCTATCATCAGCTCAATAATGGTAAAGCCCGCGGCACGGCGATGTAAAAAGAATTTTCTCATATTTAACTTTCAAGGTCTTCGCGACCCAGATGGTCGGTAATAATGGTCTTAAGTTCAACAGTGTGAGAGGCGCCACGTTCCCAGCCCACAACAGAAGTCACGCGCATTCGATTAAGCTCATCCTTAGATGCAGCGGTCCATTCTATCAGTGTATCAATTGAAGGATTGAGAGCGGCAGGCTGATTTTCAAGATACTCAATGACTATGTAGCGGGTAAAAGGCGCGGGCCTGACAAAAGTTCCGATAGGACTGGCCACGCCCGCCTTCATATGATTATAAAAGTCAGGATCATTGGCCGGATCGCCGTCCCCATCCGAATCCACATTGAGGTTATCAATGTCTGCCAGTGACAGATCAGTCAAATCCAGGTCATTCCCGGGAATACCATCCAGGTCGGAGTCGACTAAGACATTTTCATCAGCCAGCTGAAGCCGCCAGCTACCCTCAGGGGCGTGCTTATAAACAATATATACGCCGGGCGGAATGGGGTTCGTGCCGTCACAGACTCCGGCACCAGGATCATGATTCCAGCACTGCCGCCTTTTATCGCTGTAATACAGCCAGTTGGTATCCCGGATATTCCGCACTGCCTCGATACCTTCGCGGGCGATATTGATGGCGATCACCCGGTTCTTGGCATTTGTCAGGTTGCGCATGGAATTTAAGATTACCGTGCTTGCAACCGTGATGCCGATAGCCAGCACCGAAAGCGCGACAATGGTTTCCGCTAAAGTTTCCCCTCTGATGTTGATTTTTATTCTCATCATTCTTTTTCAATTTCAGGGAATCCGGCAATACGGTTGATATGAATGTACTGAGAAGGAATACCCGCGTCAGCCTGAGCCCGTCTGAACCTGAGATAAAAGTCGTTCAGTATCACCAGATCGTCCGCGTCTAAGGGGTGGTCGTTAACCGCGATCGTGGCGTCAGCCAGCGGCGGCCTGAAAATAATGACCGCTTCGTCATCCGTGTTCCCGCCGATAACCGTGTGATCGGGCAGGTTCCGGTCGACGGATAAACTTAAAAAATCCGCGTCGGCCGGCAACAGATACTCTTTTTCAATCAGATCGGAGTTGCATACGCCAGTTTCATCATATTGGTTGGCCGTAATTTCATTCCCGGCTTCGATATTGGCAAAAAGCACAAAACGGGATAGCCCCGGCTCATCACTGCGCGAAATATATACTCCGTAACCTTCCGCGGGAATATAGTTTTCATTGCCAACATTACATTCGTCATAAACCGCGCGGCTGCTGATCGCGTAGTTTCGGGCGGTCTGGATCATCGAGAGCACTTTGAGTATGGAATCGTTATAACGAACCTGAACCCGTTGGCTCTTATATGCGTTGGTGCCGATACTGGCTACAATCGAAATAATAATGATTACCACCAGCAGTTCAATCACCGTAAAACCCTTTGGAAAGAATCTATTGTGCTTCACCTTTCAGAATTTGTTTGGTTATTTGTTTTGAGTGTTCAACGCCAGGCTGATTAAAGGCATTCACTTTATACAGAAGACCAAGCAGAGTCACCTGAAATTCAAAAAGCATAAACAGGGCGCCAATCGATCTGGCATCAGCTTTGGGAACTTCAATTGTGACATTCGGATGCCCGCGTTTGGTTAGAGCCTGGGCGGTTCCCTGGTAGGCCGCATCCATGACCTGGCTAAACCTTTTTTCATTCAAAAAGCCGATTTCTTCAGGTAGCATATTGCCGACCTTTGGGTCCGCGGCATGTTTGAGAAGGCGCATAAAAATAAAGAACTTGTTGTTAGGCCCGTCATTATAAAGCTGAAGCTGTGAATGCTGGTCTGTTGTGCCCAGGGCATTGATGGGGGTGGGGCCGGCGCCCCGATTTTTGCCGATGCTTTCGGCCAATAACTGCCGGTACCAGTCGCCCATGCGGAACAGATAATTGGAGTAAGGCATAAGAACCGTCATGGATTTGCCCTTCTTTTTGTCCAGTAAAAACTGGGCCGCCGACAGCGCCAGAGCGGGATTGCCAACGCCTTTTCCTCGTTTAATTGCCTCGCGCATTTCGCGCGCGCCTTTTAAAAGACTGCCGACGTCTATGCCGGCCAGCGCGCAGGGGAGCAGGCCCACATTAGTAAGCACCGAAAAACGTCCGCCGATTTTGGGCGGAATGTCGAAAGCGGTAATGCCTTCCTCTTTGGCAATCTTCCGAAGCAGGCCGCCTTTCGGGTCAGTCACAAAGACCAGATGCTTTTGGTAATTCTTCGCGAATTTCTTCACAAGCATTTCCTTAACCAGGCCGTACTGAATCATAGGTTCAGTTGTAGTGCCGGATTTTGAGATCACCACAAAAAGCGTTTTCGACAGATTCAGATTATAAAGAAGCCCGGCGGTGTAGGCCGGATCAATGTTATCAAGAATGTATAACTTTGGCCCCTTAAAAAATTCGCCTTTCAGGGCGTCACGTACGGCAATGGCGCCAAGCGCGCTGCCGCCTATGCCCAGTACCACAATATTTTTCCAGCCGTACTTTTCCTGTTCCCTGACATATTTTTTGACTTTTTGCAGATTGGCCGCGGCATCGGGCAAAGTCAGAAAAGCGTAGCCCGGTTGGGATTTCAGGCTGAAAACCTTTTGCACGAGGGATTGTTTTCTTTCGCAAAAACTTCGAAAACGTGCCTCAGAAAAACCATGAAGTCGGCCAATTTTGTTAAGATTTTCAGTTTGAAGATTAAGCATTAAGAAGTTTTAAGAAAATACTTTACGATTTCTTCCGTTTCATTAATATCAGCGGGCAGATCGCCCATAAATTTCAGTACCTGATAACGTTCGTACCCCAGACTCTCAAGGGCCAGCACGGCATCTTCATGGGCAAAAGGTTTGGAGACTGTGCCGCGGGCCGATCCCGGAAGGGACGGTTCAACCTTATTTTTAAGCTCAAGGCAAAGCCGTTCGGCGGTCTTTTTGCCCAGCCCTTTGATTTTGGTGAGCAATCCGATATCTTCGGAAACAATGGCATTTTTGGTCATCGAAATAGGCGTGGCCAGTACGTCCATGGCCATCTTCGGGCCGATGCCCGACACGTTCAGTAACTGCGTGAAAAACTTAAGTTCCTCTTTTTTTAAAAAACCGTACAGGCTGATGTCATCTTCACGGACGGCGGTATGAATATAGAGCTGAACCTTGTTATCCGCTTTCGCTTCCGTGAGCAGATCGGCAGTTACAAAAACGCGGTAACCGATGCCCCCGGCAAGAACGGTCAGCGTTTTTTCGTCTTTGTCGATGATGAGCCCTGAAAGGTAAGCGATCATATATTTGTTTTATTACGAAAATGTTAACACAGCAAAGCCAAATTTCACAAGCAGGTTTTTGTTATCCTTAAGCCCTAAGAAAACCCCTGCCTGCCGGCAGGCAGGCTTGTATTTTAGGCTGTTTTTTGGTATAATAATAAGAATTATTGAACCTAAGAATTCTTGTTTACATTAAATTCTAAAAAACGGCTTCTGTCTGTGATTCTGGCTATAGCCTTATTGGTGCCCTGTATCACTTTCGCGGCGGACAGTGGCTATAACTTTACGGATATCGATATTCCCGTGGAGCCGGTTTATGATGACGGTGGTGCCCGCTATACCGAAACCCTGTGGGACGTCACGGACGTCGGGGTTTTTGATGAAAAAGGTTATCAGGTTACTGAATTTGAACCGGGCGTGCAGCGTCCCGTGGAAAGAGGCGAGGAAGAACTGCCGGCCGTGCCTGAGACAACTGATTCCTTTGAACAGTACCGCCAGAGTCTGATCAGTAACTGGGGCGGGAAGAAATCTTTTGCCGAGCAGCGTTTAAGCGGAGTGAAAGAGAATCTGGAAGAACAGCGAAAACGTTTTGAAGAGCTTGAAAAAGAAATCGAACTTACCGAGGAAAAGCTGGTGCCGATACACGAGCAGATAAGCGAGCTCCAGGGGCAGATTGACCTGATCAACAATCAGATCCGCATGACCAGGGAAAAAATGACCAAAGTCGAGGTGATGATTGCCGAAAAGAAAATTGAGATCAAAGACGCCTTGCTCTTTCTGCAGCGTTCCGAAATCGAAATGGATATCCAGAAAAAAGTGGTGCTTGATTACGTGAAACTGCTTTATCAGGAAGAGAACCGATACTTTGATCTTTATGACGATGGTTCCAGCACCCTGAAACTGCTGCTGGCCGATAATTCCGTCAGCGAAAATCTTCTGGGGCAGGAATACTTTAAGATCATGGAAGAAACGGGTCGTCAGGTTTTTTATAATCTCGACCGCAAGCGGCAGGAACTTCTGGAAAAACAGGATGACATTCTTCGGGAGCAGGCGGATCTGGACTTTTTATACGAAGCGCTGTCCAAAGAAAAACGCAACTATGAGGAGACCAGGCTGGCCAAAAAAGCATTGCTCGAAGAAACCCAGGGCGAAGAGGAAAAATATCAGCTTCTTTTAGAACAGTCCCTTCAGGAGCAGCTGGAGGCCGCCATAGCCGTTCAGAATCTGCAAGACAACATTGAACTGATTGAAAGTAAACTGGATTTGCTGGATGACGGTCTGGAAGAAGTGCAGCAGGCGGAAGCGCCGGAAGATTTTAAGGGCTTACAGCAAACCGAGGAGACCCTCGATATGATTGACACCATCGAAGGCCGGTCGGAGGAAGATATCGTCAAATCCGAAAAAAAACCATTTATATGGCCTGTTCCGCCCAACAAGCTCACGGCTTTGTTCCACGATCCGACTTATCCTAAGAAATGGGGGATTCACCAGGCTATCGATATCCGCGCCAAACAATTTACCGAAATAAAGGCGCCGGCTAACGCTTATGTATTCCAGACCAAAGATAACGGAAACGGCTACAATTACATAGTTCTGGCCCACAAAAACAATCTGGTAACCGTTTACGGTCACGTTTCCGAAATCATGGTTACCCCCGGAACCGTTGTGCGCAAGGGTGAGGTGATCGGCCTTTCCGGCGGCACTCCCGGAACAAAAGGTGCCGGTCTGCAGACCACCGGCCCCCACCTGCACCTTGAAGTCTGGTACAAAGGTGAATCAGTGAATCCTTTAAATTATCTTCCGCTGAGCGAAATGCCCATCGAATACGTGCCCGACGAGTTTTTAAGTGAACTGAAATAGAAAAGTCCGGGGCCGGGCTCAGCTATCCATGAATCATCACGACATATTCGCCTTTAATATTTTCCGGCAACTGTCCCAGAACCTCGGAAACCGTGCCGCGATAATAGGTTTCGTAGATTTTTGTCAGTTCCTTGGCCACCACCACGCGGGCTTCGGCACCCAGAAACTCGCCCAGCTGTTCCAGAGTTTTTCGCAACCTGTGAGGGGATTCATAAAATACCACTGTGTATCCAGATTCAGCGATTTTTTTGAAGATCGTCTGGCGCCCCTTTTTAACGGGCAGAAAGCCCAGATATAAATATTTGTCGGTGGGCAGGCCGCTGGCGCACAGCGCGGTGATCACGGCGGAGGGGCCGGGAATGGGCACCACCAATATGCCCGCCCCCAGAGCCGCCTGCACCAGGCTGTAACCGGGATCCGAAATTCCCGGCGTTCCCGCGTCCGACACCAGCGCCACATCTTTTCCGTCTTCCAGATAAGCCATGATCTTATCGACCTTCGCCTGTCCACTATGTGAATGGAAAGAAAGGCGGGGTGTGTCGATTTTGTAATGCGAAAGCAGAATTCCCGTGTGCCTTGTATCTTCGCAGGCCACCAGGTCCGCGTTTTCCAAAACCTCCTTCGCGCGGAAGGTCATATCGGCCAGATTACCAATGGGTGTAGCAACAATGTACAGTTTGCCATTTTTCGCCTGTGAAAAATTTTCAGTTTTCATTTTTCAATCTTCAGTTACTCATAAGATGCATATGAACATGAAAGATGATCTGACCGCCGCTCCGCCCAACGTGGAACTGAAGCTGGTACCCGTTAAATCCTTTCTTTTTGGCTAAATCCCGGGCAAAAAGCATCATGCGCCCGATCAGCGCGTCATCCCCTTCGGCCTCATTCAGATCATTCATACTGGGGATATGTTTCCGCGGAATGATCAGAATATGATGTTTGGCGCGGGGGTTAATGTCGTTGAAAGCCACGAACTCCTCATTCTCGGAAACCATATCGGCCGGTATTTCTTTAGCGGCGATCTTACAAAATAAACAGTCTTCCATCATTGAATGATTAATGTTTAATGATTAATGTT
>JAZDNJ010000055.1:0-8713 GCA_043800105.1 Patescibacteria group bacterium | reverse complement strand
AGAGATTTTTTTGTTTCGTCTACCGTGACAAGTTCTACCGCTGTACGGTCTTTCCCGGTCCATTCCGGCGTTTCTTCGGTTTGTCCGCGTCTGTCTATCCAGTCCGTTACAGCTCCGGGGCCGGTCATTTCCGTGACCTGTGTTGGGCGTTTATCCTTTTTCATATTATTGTTTTTATTTTTCAGCCTCTTCAGCCTCTGAATAATCTGTTAATTATAGCATTTTTTGGTCCGAAATGCAAATTGTATTGATGGCCTCCTCTGGCTATAATCCTTATAGTTGTTTTCTAGCCATAAAGGAATGATTGAACGTGACAACCAAATCACCAGCGCGAAGGGCCAGATGGCCGACAGCAAGCTTGATCTGGCGCTGAGGCCAAAGACATTCGGCGAATACATCGGCCAGGCTGACGCCAAGATGAATCTCGGAGTATCCATGCAGGCGGCCAAAAAACGGAAAGAACCGCTTGAACACGTGCTTTTTTACGGCCCGCCGGGCCTTGGAAGACCACTCTGGCCAATATTCTGGCCGGCGAAATGGGCGTGAGCATCAAGACTACCTCGGGGCCGGCAATCGAAAAACAGGGGGATCTGGCTTCCATTCTGACAAATTTAAAGGAGAATGATATTCTTTTTATTGATGAAATTCACCGGCTTAAGACCCAGATTGAAGAGATTTTATACAGCGCCATGGAAGACTACGCGCTGGATATTATAATCGGCAAGGGGCCGGCGGCCCGCAGTATGCGCCTGGACCTGCCAAGGTTTACGCTGATCGGCGCCACCACCAGAATCGGATCGCTGTCGGCTCCCCTGCGGGACCGTTTCGGGCATATTTTTAAACTGGATTTTTACTCCGACGAAGAAATTCAGCAGATTTTAAGGCGGTCTGCGGGGCTTTTAGGGATTAAAATCGACGATCAGGCGCTGGCGGAAATCGCTAAATCAAGCCGGAAAACTCCCCGCATTGCCAACCGTCTGCTCAAAAGGGTCCGCGATTTTGCCACGGTGGAAGACATCAGTCCGGTCAGCCTGAAATTTACTCAAAAATGCCTGGGAACTATGGGGGTCGATATGCTGGGCCTCGATAAGACCGACCGCCAGATCCTGATGACCATTATCGAAAAGTTTCAGGGCGGGCCGGTGGGTGTCAACGCCATCGCCGCCGCCACCAGCGAGGAAACCGAGACGATCGAAGATTTATATGAACCTTACCTGCTCCAGATCGGCTTTCTGGACCGCACGCGGCAGGGCCGGGTGGTAACCGAAAACGCGTATCTGCATCTGGAAATGAAAAAACCATGAATCATTTAGACGAAATCAGGGCCAGAATCAACATCGAGGATCTGGTGGGCGGCTACGTTCAGCTCAAAAAGGCCGGCCGAAACTTAAAGGGTCTCTGCCCTTTTCATAACGATACTCGGCCCAGCTTTATGGTCAGCCCCGAAAAGGGCATCGGTTACTGCTTTGCCTGCAACACGGGCGGCGATATTTTTAAGTTTATTCAGCTGGTCGAGAAGGTGGATTTTCCGGGAGCTGTACGGATTCTGGCCGACAAAGCGGGTGTACGGCTGCCCGAATTCAAGCCCGAAGTCCACAACGAAAAGCTCAGAATACTCAAGGCGAACGAGCTGGCCGCCGACTTTTTTGCCGGACAACTTCAAAAGTCCAAAAAGGGCATGGAATATTTCAGTGGGCGGGGGCTCGCGGAAGCCACTATTAAGGAATTTCAGCTTGGCCTCGCGCCGGATTCTTATACCGCCCTGCGGGATAATCTTACGAAGGCGGATTTTGATGAAAAGTTACTTCTCGACGCGGGACTGATCAGCCAGCGGACGATTGCCGATAAAAGCACCTATGACCGTTTCCGGAACCGCTATATGTTCCCCATTCACGACCAGCAGGGAAACGCGGTGGGTTTTGGCGGAAGAGTTATCGGCGAAGACGCCATGCCTGGCGGCAGGCAGGAGCCAAAATACCTGAATTCTCCCGACACGCCGGTTTACAATAAAAGCTTTGTGCTCTACGGCCTTCATCTGGCCAAAGACGCCATCAAAAAAGAGGACCTGGCGATTTTTGTTGAGGGTTACATGGACGTGATAGCCGCCCATCAGGCGGGAACCATGAACGTGGTCGCCACCTCCGGCACCGCGCTGACGGCGCCCCAGCTGAAGCTGATTAAACGTTACACTAAAAATATCGCCTTTGCTTTTGACGCGGATTCCGCCGGCACGGAAGCCACTAAGCGTGCGATTGAACTTGCACAGGAAGCCGATCTGAATATCCGCATTATCCTGATTCCCGAGGGCAAGGACCCCGACGAGTGCATTCAGAAGAACCCGGAAACCTGGAAAGAGGCGATTGAAAAAGCGGTGAAGGTGATGGACTTTTATTTCGCCCACGCTCTTTCGCTTTATAACGCGAAGGACCTGGATGGTAAAAAAGCCATTCTGGACATGCTTCTGCCGCTTATAAAACAGGTTCCCACCAGCATGGAGCAGAATGAACACCTGAAGCGGCTGGCCTACGAGCTAAAAACGGACGCCAAATTTCTTTGGGAAGACCTGAAGAAACTAAAACTCAAAACTCAAAACTCTGAATTCCAAAATGTCCGCTCTGAATCGTCCGTGGGGGCGGCGCCGAAGAAGGAGGTTTTCAGCCGCGAGGAATTCCTTCTTGGATTTATTATGGAACAGCCGGAACTTTACGAAATCGTGCATACGAACCTGATTGATATAGCGGGATTTGACCCGGCCACGGAAAAAATTTACAAGACAATAAAAAGAGTGTATAATTCGCGGAGCATTCTAAACATCGACGAGCTGCGGGCCGAGCTTTCGGAATCGGAGCGCGAAAGGCTCGATATCCTGACCCTGCTGATCGAGGAACATTACCCTGATTTTTCTCAGGAGGCAGCCGAAAAAGAGGTCATTACCCTTATCCGTCAGATCAACAGAAAGAATGTTCATGCCTCCCAGAAAGAATTTGAGTTTAAGATCCGTGAAGCTCAGGACCCCGGTGAAAGGACTCTGCTCCTCAATCAATATTCCCAGATTCTCAAGCTAGCAAGTAAAATCTAACCATTTTATGGCTAAAAAGGTTCAAAAGAAGTTTATCGCCCAGCCGGATGAGGAGACCCTGGCTAAGTATCCCAAAGCCATCAAGAGCCTGCTTCAGAAGGGGCGCGAACAGCGCTTTGTCACCCACAAAGAGCTGCTTAAGGCCATGCCCGAAATCGAGGATAACGTGATCATGCTCGATGAGATCTACACGCTTTTTATGGATCTGGGTATCGAAGTCATCGATGTGAAAAGTGAAGTGATCTGGGGATCCGCCGGCAAGAAGGATAAATCCGGTTTTGACATGGGGGATGACGAATGGGTGGAACTGGATGACGAGTTTCCGGGTGAAGAAGATGATACTGATTCCGATAAGGAAGAAAAAGAAGATGAGGATAAAGAAGATGAGAATGAGCAGGCCGCCAAAAAACGCGCCAACTTAAAAGAGATTGCCAATGATTCGGTCCGTATGTACTTAAGTGAAATCGGCCGCGTGGACTTACTCTCCGCGGATGAGGAAATCAAACTGGCCAGGCAGATCGCCAAGGGCGACCCGGTGGCCAAACAAAAGCTGGCCGAGGCTAATCTGAGGTTAGTGGTTTCCATTGCCAAAAAGTATATCGGCCGCGGTCTTTCCTTCCTTGATCTGATTCAGGAAGGCAACATAGGCCTTTTCCGGGCGGTGGAAAAGTTCGACCCCAAGCGCGGTTTCAAGTTTTCGACTTACGCCACCTGGTGGATCCGTCAGGCCATCACCCGTGCCATTGCCGATCAGGCCCGCACCATCCGCATTCCGGTGCATATGGTCGAGACCATCAACAAACTCACCCATACCCAGCACCGTCTGTTACAGGAATTCGGCCGCGAGCCCACCGTGGATGAGCTGGCTTCCGAAATGGACATGGACATTAAGAAGGTACGTCATATTTTGAAGATCTCGCAGGACATTGTTTCGCTGGAAGCGCCGGTGGGCGCCGAGGAAGACAGCAAACTGGGCGACTTTATTGAGGATGATGACGCCATTTCGCCCAGCGACTCGACCAACCGGCAGATCATGAAGGAGAATATCCATTACATGCTCCAGTACCTGACGCCCCGCGAACAGAAAATCATCCGTATGCGCTTCGGGCTGGATGACGGCATCGGCCACACGCTGGAAGAAGTGGGTAAGGAGTTCGGCGTAACCCGCGAACGCATTCGCCAGATAGAGGCCAAAATATTGCAGAAAATGCGCGACCACCCCACCAGCATTAAGATCAAAGATCGATTTTAGACCATCCAACATTAATCATTAATCATTCAACATTAAATGGCAGATATCAATGACACCAAAGAAGTTTTAGTAACCAAAGCGGGGCTCGAAAAGCTCAAGGTAGAGCTGAAAGAGTTTCATGAAGTGCGCCGCAAAGAAGTAGCCGCCAGATTAAAAGAAGCGATTGCCTATGGTGATCTTTCAGAAAACTCCGAATATGAGGAAGCCAAGAACGAACAGGCTTTTGTGGAAGGACGCATCGTGGAACTGGAACAGATGATCGCACACGCGAGGATTATTACCGATGATAAGCGCGGCGAAGATACGGTGCAGATCGGCACCACGGTGACGGTTCAGAATATCACCGAAAATGACGAACCTGAGACCTATACCATCGTCGGTTCCACCGAGGCTGACCCCATTGAATCCAAAATCTCCAATGAGTCCCCCATCGGTTCCGCCATTTTGGGTAAAGCCAAGAATGATACGGTTAAAGTGAAGGTTCCGGCCGGCGTGTTTGAGTATAAAATCCTCAAAATCAAGTAGTCATCTATTATGGCATTGTCGGAAAACATCATCAGTGAAACACTTGAAGATTTGGCGCTGAAAGCTGAAACCGATAGGCTGAAAGCTGAAACCGATAAGCTGGAAAAGGAATACCGTGAGCTTTCCGCGCGGTATAAAGAGCTGGATGAAAAGCATAAAATCCTGGATGACCGTTCACGTGTTTTTCATGACACAAGCGGTGTGTTTTCCGCAATGGCCAGTCTGGAAAGACAGATGAAAACTTTGGAAGGCAAAATGCTGGAAGTATTAGGAAAACTGAAAACGATTGCCCCTGAACATTCCCTGGTTAAAGAGCCAGATATACAGGGCTGATAAGGGTGGCAGGCGCGCATAAAGTTGCTTTTATGGTGTTTTTTTGGTATAATAAAATGATTTGCTGAACCTAAATTTTTATGGCAGATGCTTCCGTGGTCACCACAGATGACAAAACCACCCTCAATGTCCCCCCGGATATTATGGAGCGCTTTGGTGAACTTGTGGAGCTGATCAAGGCCAGCAGAAGCATGGATGACAGCGAAAGGCAGTACTGGGTTGATGTTCTGCCGATTATGTCTGAAGACCAGATTGAAAATCTGAGGGGTATTTTAGATAACGAAAAGAAACAGCTGGCAGAAGCTGCGGCGGCCTATTCGGAAGGAATGAAGAAAACCGTGAAAAATATAGCCCACGAATTCGACGAAGAGGCGTATAGGGAAAAGAAACGCGCCCGTCTGGAGGCGGAACGTATTGTTGAAGAACAGGAAAGTGCAAATGAAGCGGCTACGCTGGAAGAGATTGAAAAACTTTAGTTCTTTTCCGGAGTTTTATCAGTCTTTTCCTCTTTTTTATCGGGTTTTTTTCTCGAATCCGTTTTATAAAAACCTTCCCCTTTAAAATGGACGCCTGGCGGCTCCAGGAGTTTTTGAGTTTCGTGATGACCGCATTCCAGGCATTTTTGTTCTTCATGGGCCGGCGGAAGAAGTTTTTGAAACTCGTGGCCGCATTTCAGACATTTAAATTTGTAGTTGGGCATGATAGAATTTTTTCGTTGCTTGCTATCAGTATAATCACATTTAAATGCTCGACAAGGCCTATGACGCGAAAAAATACGAAGACGCGATTTACAAAAAATGGGAAGAGTCCGGCGCTTTTAAGGCAAATGTGGATTCCGACAAGCCGTCTTTTACTATTTCGATGCCGCCGCCAAACGCTACTGGTACGCTTCATCTGGGTCATGCCATCATGCTGGCTCTGGAAGATATTCTGATCAGGCACAGGCGAATGAAGGGCTATGAGGCCTTGTGGTTACCTGGGACTGATCATGCAGCGATTGCCACTCAGAATAAGGTGGAAAAGATTCTTGCGGAGGAAGGAATTGACCGCGAACAACTTGGCCGCGAGAGCTTTCTGAACCGGGTACGGGAATACGTTGCGAATTCTCAGGACATCATCCGCAATCAGATCAGAAAGATGGGCAGCAGCTGTGACTGGAGCCGTGAACGGTACACGCTGGACGACGACCTGAATTACGCCGTGAACGAGGTCTTCAGCCGGATGTACAAAGACGGTCTGATTTACCGCGGACACCGCATTGTAAATTGGTGCACCCGCTGCGGTTCGACGCTGGCTGACGATGAAGTGGAATACGTGGAGGTACAGGCGCCTTTTTATTACCTGAAATACGGACCGGTCACCATCGGCACGGCCCGCCCCGAGACTAAATTCGCCGATAAGGTGGTGATTGTACACCCCGACGACAAGCGTTATAAAAAGTATATCGGCAAAGAGATGGAGATCGACTGGATCGACGGAAAGATCAAAGCCACTTTTATTGCCGATGAGGAGGCCGATATGGAGATGGGATCCGGCGCCATGACCATTACGCCCGCCCACAGTTTTGTGGATTTTGAACTTGCCCAAAAGTATAAACTCGAGGTCCTGCCCATCATCGATACCTATGGCAAAATGCTGCCCATTGCCGGTGAATTCGCCGGAATGGACGTTCTGGAATGCCGCGAAAAGCTGGTGAAAAAGCTGAAAAAACTGGGCCTGCTGGAACGCGTCGACGAGAATTACAGTCATAATCTTTCTGTCTGTTACCGCTGTAACACACCCGTTGAGCCGCTGGTGTCCGAACAGTGGTTTATTGACGTGAACAAAAAAGTACAAGCACTGGGCGGTAAAAGTATTAAAGAAAAGAGCGTAGCGGTAATTAAGAATGGCGAAATTGAAATCATCCCCAGCCGCTTTGATAAGACGTATTTTCACTGGATGGAAAATCTGCGCGACTGGTGTATAAGCCGCCAGATCTGGTGGGGCCACAGAATTCCGGTTTGGTATAAAGACGGTGAAATTTATGTGGGCCACGAGGCGCCAAAGGGCGACGGATGGAGGCAGGACGATGACACGCTGGATACCTGGTTTTCGTCCGCGCTCTGGACTTTTTCGACTCTCGGCTGGCCCAAAGAAACAGCTGATTTCAAAAAGTTTCACCCGACCAGTGTGATGGAGACGGGGTACGATATTCTGTTTTTCTGGGTGGCGCGCATGATCATCATGACCACCTATGCCACGGGCACGATCCCCTTTGAAAAGGTCTATCTGCACGGGCTGATACGCGATAAAGAAGGCCGGAAAATGAGTAAGTCACTGGGGAACGGAATAGACCCGATTGAGATGATCGAGAAATTCGGCGCTGACGCCCTGCGAATGAGCATGGTGATCGGCAATACCCCCGGCAACGATATGCGCCTTTACGAGGAGAAGATCATGGGTTACCGCAACTTCACCAACAAACTGTGGAACGCCAGCCGTTTTGTGATCGGAGTGCTGGAAGAAAAAGGCGTTAAGAAGGCGCCGAAACTGGTTTTGGGGAAGCTGACAGCCGCGGACGAGTGGATTTTAAGCAAACTGAATACGGTTATTTCCGCCGCTGACGAAGCACTTACAGGTTACCGCATCAGCGAGGCCGGCCAGCTTTTATATGACTTTTTGTGGAATGACTTCTGTGACTGGTATCTGGAGCTTTCCAAGGGCGACAAGCAGAATACGGCGGTTTTGTACCACACACTGGCCACGACCCTGAAGCTCCTTCATCCGATCACACCGTTTGTAACGGAGCAGATCTGGGCTGAGTTACCGGGAACCTCGGGCATGCTGATCACGAAACAGTATCCGGAACCTTTGAAGGGTGATTTTGACGCGGAGTCAATCGGACTTATCACCGAACTGATCAGCGCGATCCGCCGTATGCGCGCGGAAAATAAAATTGAACCCGCCCAAAAGATTGCCGTGACTCTTTACGGCCGCAAGGATCTTGAAAGTAATAAGGAAGACATTATGCGTATGGCGCGAATCAGCGAGCTGACCTGGGAAGCTTCCGGCAAAAAGCTTTCCGGCGCCGCGGCCGACGTGGTAAAAGAGGTGCAGATTTTTATTCCGCTGGAAGGCCTGGTGGACACGGAAAAAGAGAAAGCGCGTCTGCAGAAAGAGATTGAGCAACTTGGCAGGTATATCGCTGGATTAAGCGCCAAACTAGCGAACACAAATTTTGTTCAAAACGCTCCCGAAAGGGTGGTGGAAGGTGAAAGGCAAAAACTGACCGAAGCCGAGGCGCGGATGAAGCAGATGAAGGAGCAGGTGGGGAATCTGTAGATACAGTTTCTTAACAATAATGATAATAAACTGTATTTAATATTATTTTTACTGATATTGTGCCTAAATTCTAGTGGTAATTAGACCACCTTCGGTTAAGATTTGGAAATATTCATTGGGAGTTAAGTAGTTTAGGGATTTTCTGGGCCGGTTGTTCAGCTTGTCTTCAATTTCCTGTATCCGATCATCGGTCAGTCTGTCTA
>JAZDNJ010000097.1:0-5249 GCA_043800105.1 Patescibacteria group bacterium | reverse complement strand
CAAGTTCCAACCGCTCAGTTACAAACAATTTATCGGAACCCTGCTCAAAAATTTACTTGAAATCAAAAAAAGCCCTCAGGAATCCAAAGCGGGGCAGTGCGTCAGCAAAGTAACGGCCGGCCTGACGCTGGATGATTTCATTCCCGGCAAAAAAAACAGCGTGTACGGAAAATACGGCCAACAGCTTCAGGACTCACTCGCGAAAATAAAAAGCGAAGGAAGCGTCAGCGAAGAATTAAACGCCCTGAAGTCGGACCAGAACTTTCTGGACAGCACCGCCGGCAGTCTGGAATCCGGCATAAACGCTCTGCTTTTCAGCTGGGCAAATAATTACACAATTCAGAACATTATTAATTTTTACCAAAGTGACAGCGCCTTTCAGGAATTCAAAGACATCTTCTTCAAAACAGATATTGTAAAAAAAATCGAAGGCTGTCTTAAAGAGGCTTACAAATTAAGCCTGATGCAATCCGTGAACGACGCGAGATTTAATCTGATTCAGAAGACTGTGGGACAAAATGAAGTATGTGACGAAAATACTTCAGGCGTATTGCTGGAAGCCATTGAAAGAATGATGGATGATCCTGGCACTCAGGAGGCTGTTGAAAAAATGGTTCTGAAATACATCAACGAGCTTCTGAGCATCGAAAAGTCTCTTTCCGGAGCCACAGCTTACAAAGACACTTTCAGCGACTACTATAACGCTCACTATAATCCCGTTGCTCAGGGCGCTTCCGATGACCTCACTCTGATGATTTACCGCGACGGCAAACTGATTCACACGGCTGAGAATCCGGTTTTCACTTCGTACATTGATGAAACGGTGCCGCTGAACACGACCGGCCGCGTTAAAAACCACAAATACTACCTGGTGACCCAAACAGCGTGTGACACAAGAACGGGTTCCACCGGTACCGCTTATGTCAACCCCGAACTGAAACCGGGAACCCGTATCGACGTGGACGCCGATATCAAAGTGAAAATCAAAAAAGGTTACGATATTCTGTTGATGGACAAATTGCAGGCTCTGGTGCAGGAGGCCAAAAAAAAGAACACAACAATTTCAGCGTCAGGCCAAATAACCACTGCCCCGGAAAACAACGGAACACTCAGTTGTTTCGAGGCGGGCATGAAATTGAGTCAGGCTGATATAAACAGCGACAATGTGATGAATTACATTCTGGCCTGCCATGGCGGTCCAGAACTGAGCCCTAAGCTCCAGGCGAAACGGCTTAACATCATTCCGCCACTGCTGATCGCGCTGAAGCTCAATAGCACGGAAAGCGATACGGTGATCATCGATCAGTACATGAAACCTGTTGTTGAGGAGCTCAGCAATGAACTTGCTTATACAACAGCGATCCTTAAATTAGTCGATAGCGGACTGGCTAAATTGGACATGGGCAAAAGTCTGTCGGAATTCAGTGACACGGAAAAAGAACTAATCATGTGCGCCGGCATTCCAAAGTGCTCTCAGGACATTAAAGACAAGGTTACAGCCTACTTCAAAGACAATTCGCACGCGGCTGAACTCAGCATTCAGGTATACAATTCATCAGAAACTCAGGTGTATCAGACAAACGGAAAAACCGATATCTTCGGTGAAATGAAAAATGTAAACCTTGGTCAGTTCTCCGCCGGAAGCAAATACACCATCAAAATAAAACTGGCCAATCAAAATTTTGTTTTGCCAAAAGTATCCACGGTTACCCTGAATGCCGCTGAACCCAAAGCGGAAGGCGGTTATAAGGCCCACCTGAACCTTGCCTACAGCCGCCAATTCCGTTACGGCAATTTTGACGAGTCCAATGATGTTATCGACATAAATGACATCCTGGCCTGGGGCAAATTGGTTTCACATCAGCCGGAACTCTGGAACGAAAGCAATCTCGACGGCCTTTACGGCGTGGACCTCCTTGATGTCATCACTTTCCAGCAGAACTGGGGTGAAATCCAGGAATCCCGGATCGAGGAAGATCAGATCACATTGATGGAACTGGCCAATATCTTTGGCCTTGTAAGCGGACTCCAGACAAAGGTTCAGGCGCCCGACTGGCTGGACCTGCTAAAACTGAGTTGCGGCAGTTAGCGGCAATCAGGTCGCTAAGTTTGCAATAAAAGAAGATCCATATTACTATGATCTCCTTTTATAAAACTCGCGGATTATTCATGGAAATTATTAACCGACGGCTCGATTTACAGGAGTTCATAAGCTACATCGCAACTTATAACTTTGGCACACAGCCGGCCGATAAGCTGGTGATCCATCATACCTGGCGGCCTGCTAAAGACAAATGGGGCGGAGCATCTTCAATTCAGGGGCTCAAGCGTTATTACGAAGGCAAAGGCTGGCCGGCCGGCCCTCACCTGTTTGTGGCGGAAGACGGCATCTGGCTTTTCTCACCCATGCGCCTGGACGGAATTCACGCGGGCAGTCTCAATCACCGTTCCATCGGCATTGAAGTTGTGGGAGATTACGACAATGAAAAATGGACAGGCAAGACCAAAGAAAACGCGCTTGGAGTAATCAAATCTCTGATGAATCAGCTGGGCATAGATAAGCAGAACATCTTTTTTCATCGTGACGTTTCATCCAAGTCCTGCCCCGGAAAAACGATCACCAAAGTATGGCTATTTGAGGAGCTCGGAGAAGTCAGGATCCCTATCTGGGCTACGGAGGCGGTGGCCTGGGTACAGCAAAATCACCTCTTTGAAGTTCGCAATGACGAAGACGTGCGCGACGCGGTAAAGTTTCACCGCTTTTACAAATTAATCAAAGAAAGCTAATGGAGACGAATGAAAAAATTGTCGCAATCATCGGTATTACAGAAGCAATTAAACAATACGGCATACCCTCACAATTCTGCCCTACTATTGCCATTATTATTGGCGCGCTTTTAGGTTACGCGGAAAAGCCAAATTCACAGGGAATCCTCGAAGGCATAATTCTTGGCGCCACAGTTACCGGAGGCTATGCCGTCACCAAGCGAGTCGGCCAGGGCGCCCTTTCTCCTTTCAGCAAAAAGCCCGGCTACGAAAATCTTGAGCCTGATGATTATCGCGGAGTATAACCACCATTAAAACGGGGTCCCCACAAAATTCAATCGCAGGAGCGGAGCGACGAGAAGGATTTTGTGGGGTGGGACCCAGAGGTGAGCGTATGCTGAAGAAGACAGCCTTTTTAAGGTGTCTTCGTAAGCAGTAGCTCATCGATGGGTGGTGGAGATGCCCGGAGTCGAACCGGGGTCCGAAAATGAAGTCAAAAAATTTCTACAATCTTAGTCTGTTTGGAATTTTCATCTAAGTTATAAAAGCAGACAAAAGCAACCTAGCTTATCCGGGTTGGATTTTCGACATGTCATCCTCCGGAGGCGTATGACACGCTTAACCTGCTAAGTTACGCCTTACAAAGTCAGCAGGTGTCGCTATGTAAGACGAGGCCGCGATTAGGCAGCCGTAATAGCTATTTAAGCAAAAACAGGAACGAAAGCAGGAGCAAAAACTCGTGCAGTCATTCGTTTTGCAGAAGCAGCTAAAGATCTATAAGTATTTGCACTTATAATGCGCTGGGCTAATTAGCAGGCAGACAGCGCGATGCCTGGATTGCCATTAATCGACTTAAACCATTTCCGTCAAAACCAAATACATCCCCACATGTCAAAGAGCTTACAGATTATAGCACAGCTTTATTGGTTTATTCTGAACCCCCTTCATCATCAGGCTCTGAAGTTGTCCTTGGCGGCGGATGGCTGCTAGGAAGAAGAGCGGTTGCTTTGACGCCATGACCTTCCTCGCTTTCGATCATTAAATGACCCTTGTGTCTGATTAAGCTTTTTCTGGCACTTACCAAGCCAAAACCGGACCCGTCCTTTCTTGTTGTGACGGGGGAATGACGGAGCTCATCTAACACATCTTCCGGAATACCGGAGCCATTATCCTCTATTTCTATGCTGATATAAGGCCCGTCCTCGATTTCGGCAAATGGTTTGCCTTCAGTGTCATAAAATCTGTCCCGGATCATAATAGATATCTTACCTCCCTCTTCAGGAAGTGCCTGAATCGCGTTGATCAGCAGATTTTCCAAGGCCCGTTTAATGCTTAAGGGATGGAAAAGGGCACTGCAATTCGCTTCAATTGAAGACTGAAAGCGAATATGGGGATATCGGTGCTGATAATCCAGAACGATACTTAAAACAAACTCCGAAATATTCCCGGGTATCGGCTTATCTTCAGGGGGCTGAGCCTGAATAAAATTCAGACCGCGCTCCATCAGCATATCAAATTCATTGACGGCACATTCAAACGAATTGCGGGAAACAAAAAGTCGCCTAACTTCAGTATCCTGAATAAAAGGCAGAATTTCTCCCAATCTGCCGTGCAACTGAGTCAGATATTCTGAGCACTTATTGGTATCTATAGCCCCGACTCTAACAGCTTCAAGAAGTTCCTGAACTTTATCACGTATGTTTTTGACGGCATTTGAGCAAGTCAGAAAATCAGTCTCTTCAAGCACGCCTCTGCGCTCCCCGACACCTGCCATAATTGGTGTCAGTTTGTTATTGGCATCATGTAAAACAGTAGCCAGTGGGTGCAAATTTGGGTACCGTCCAGATGTCAGGAGTACTCTTTTTTGACTTAGCGGATCACGGCTGGTCATTATTGATCGCACTTAAAGTACATCACAATAACACCATTCCATTATTCTGGCAAAAATTTTTTTACTGAACTGTCACAAAACAAGTGAATACTGCATTTCTTCCGGCTCATGTTCCTTCATCAGAATCTTCAGGACTTCAATCAGAATATCTACGTCATAAAGGGCGCGATGAAGAGCGTCAGATTGGGTTCCCACTTTGTAATGCTGAGCCAGTTCTTCCAGTTTTCCGGGCAGCATCTGGTCTTTGGCGTAAACCAGACTGCAGGCCACCTGATCATTCTGATATGGCCTGAGGCCGCTCCGAACCAGATTGGAATTGAGCATGGGGAAGTCAAACTTGATGTTATGGGCCACAAGCGGCCGGTTACCGCAAAACTGAATAAAATCAGCCAGCACTTCTTCGGGCTTGCGGGCTAACTGGATCTCTTCCGTCGGAATCCTGTGAATTTCCCAGGCCGCCTGATTCATTTTGTTGGGATTTGCCCAGATAAGCTCTTCAAAAGACTCCTGTACCCCCTTCTTATTCCACCGTCTCGCTCCGATTTCGACAATATCATCATGAAAAGTGTTCAGGCCTGTCGTTTCGGTATCA
>JAZDNJ010000090.1:0-9365 GCA_043800105.1 Patescibacteria group bacterium | reverse complement strand
CTTTCGACATTCTTTTTTTTTCGGTGCGCCAGAACTTCATCTTTCAGGCGGTACAAAAAGGCGTTCATGCCTTCCCCTGTCACACAGGAAATAAACAGCGGATCATATTTTTTAAAATCCACGGCCACCTGCCCGACAATTTCGGAAATGGTCGCGTCGGTTTTGTTGAAGACGACAATCTGCTTTTTTTTGGCAAGCACTTTACTATATGAAGCTAATTCAAGGTTAAGTTTTTTGAAATCATCCGTCAGATTTTCGCGGGTCATATCTAGCAGATGCACTAAAATCTCCGCCCGTTCAATGTGCTTTAAAAAAGCTATACCAAGCCCCTTACCCTCATGCGCCCCTTCGATTAAACCGGGAATGTCGGCCACCACAAAATCGGTCTGATCCACTTTAACCACACCCAGATTCGGAACAAGGGTGGTAAACGGGTAATCGGCGATCTTGGGGCGCGCGTTACTGATGCGTGAAATCAGCGTTGACTTGCCCACGCTCGGATAACCGATAATCGCAACGTCAGCGATCAGCTTAAGCTCAAGCTTTAACGTCTTTTCTTCCCCCGGCTCACCCAGTTCCGCGAAATCTGGCGCCTGACGCGTGGAAGACTTGAAATTGGCATTCCCCTTTCCCCCCAGGCCGCCGCGGGCCACAATGACCTGTTCACCAATGTCAATCAGGTCGGCCAGCTGACTTCCGGTTTCCGCGTCAAAGACTATGGTTCCCACCGGAACTTTTAAAACCAGGTCTTCTCCAGCGGCACCGTATTTGTTGTTTCCCAGTCCCATCTGACCATGCCGGGCTTTAAAATGCTTCTTACTCACAAAATTGACCAGCGTGTTCAGGTTTTCATCGGCCTGCAGAATGACACTTCCGCCGTCGCCTCCGTTACCCCCATCGGGACCGCCCCTGGGAATGAACTTCTCGCGCCTGAACGAGGAGGAGCCATTACCGCCGTTTCCCGCCTTGACTTTGATTTCCGCTTCATCCGCGAAATGCATACTCGTATTTTTATTAAACACAAACACTTTACACGCAGAGTCAAAAATTATAAAGTGTCGTAGGTTAGCATTTAAAACTTATTAAGATGCAACGAACACAGCTCATTACAACGGCTGACCTCACCCGTGAGGAAGTCGATTTTTTTATCAAAGAAGCGGAAGCCCTTAGAGGCAAAAAAACGGACGATCTGAAAGGACTGACTTGCGCCAGTCTTTTCTTTGAACCGAGCACGCGGACACGTCTTTCCTTTGAATCGGCCGCGCTCAATCTGGGGGCCAGCATCATCACGGTGGCAAACGCCAGCAGTACTTCGATGAAAAAGGGGGAAACGCTGACGGATACCATTCGGGTAATTGAGAAATACGCGGATATTCTTTTTATGAGACATCCCAAGGAAGGGGCCGCCGCCGAGGCAATAAGGGAAACCAAAAAGCCTTTCTTAAACGCCGGAGACGGGGCCAATCAGCACCCCACCCAGGCCCTTCTGGACATGTACACCATTCAGCGCGAAACGGGCACCATCGACGGCCTGACGATCGGATTTGTCGGAGACATGAAGTTCGGCCGCACAGTCCATTCCATTTTGTATCTGCTCCGGCACTACAAAGTCAAAAAGATCATCTTTATCACTCCCGGCCAGCTTAAGATCCCGAACAATTACCTGAAAATGCTGGATGATGCCGGCATTGAGTATCTGGAGGATTCCGAACTTAACAAGCATGTGCCGGAGATGGACATCTTATATATGACCCGCATACAGCAGGAACGTTTTGAGAATCTTGAGGAATATTATTTTTTAAAAGGGTCTTATATCCTAACTTCCGATGTAGTGCGCCTTGGAAAGCCGGAAATGAAAGTCATGCATCCGCTCCCGCGTGTTGACGAAATCACCACGGAAGTGGACGGAATGCCGAATGCGGCCTATTATCGCGAAGCGGAGAACGGCGTGTATATGAGAATGGCCCTTCTGAAGCATTTAGCTAAGAACTATTATAAGTAATGAGCAGAATCCTGATCAAAGGCGGACGTGTGATGGATCCGGAATCGGGTCTGGATGAGATCAGCGATGTTTTAGTGGAAGATCAGGACATTAAAGAAATCGGCCGGATCGGGCCGGAAAAAGATATGCGCGTGGTGGACGCTACCGGTCTGATTGTCATGCCCGGCGTCATTGACCTGCACGTTCACCTGCGTGACATGGAGCAGGCGGATAAGGAAACTATTGAAACCGGCACCAAAGCGGCCCGCAAAGGCGGCGTGACGACTGTTTTTACCATGCCCAACACTAAGCCGCCCCTGTCCTCTTCCGACAGCATCGAAAAATACCGGGAGCTTCTGAAAAACGCCCGTGTCTCTGTAAGCGTTATAGGAGCGATCACCAAAGATCTGAAAGGCAAAGAACTCGCTGACTATTCTGAATACGTGAAATCGGGAATCAAATTTATTTCGGACGACGGTTTTGACGTGAATGATGAGGCGCTTCTGGAAAAAGCTTACAAAAAAGCCAAAGAGAACGACCTGATTCTGGTGACTCATCCCGAGATGGACAGCATTGGCAAAGGCGGGGTCCTGAATGAAGGTGAAGTCAGCCGAAAACTCGGCCTTCCCGGCCAGCCCAACGAAAAGGAATACAAAGCCGTGGAACGCGGTATCAGGCTGGCGCTGAAAACCGGCGCCCGCGCCCATTTCACGCATATCAGCACCAGGGAATCGGTTGAACTTGTACGCGGGGCCAGGAAGAATTCTGATCTGATTACCTGTGACGCCACTCCTCATCACTTCAGCCTGACGGAAACCGAGGCACTTAGAGTCGGGACACTGGCCAAGGTCAATCCCCCGCTCCGCACCGAGGCGGACCGGATGGCTATTATTATGGGCCTGAAAGACGGTACCATTGATTTTATTGTAACCGACCACGCTCCGCATACAGAGGCGGACAAACCTGATGATTTTTTGAAGGCCGCTTTCGGCATATCTCAAATTGAAACATCACTTGCGGCATCCATAACGGAATTACACTTTAATCAGGGCATGGCTCTGATGGACGTGATAAGACTGATGACTCTTGCCCCCTCGCGCTTCGCCAAACTTCGCGTCGGCCGACTGAAGGCCGGTTATCCGGCCGACATCACACTGGTCGATTTGGAAACCGAGAAGACAGTGGACCGTATGAGCTTTGTTTCCAAAGGCAAAAACACGCCATTTCACGGCAAAAAACTAAAAGGCTGGCCAGTTAAAACCATCGTTCGGGGCACCTTATATTGACGGTAGGAAGTAATTGACACCACAGGTGGCTAAATTGGGTAACATTGATAATTCCATGATATGTCCATGATTATCATTGATATATCAATGTTGCCAAAAAGAGATATATTTACCCCCTGTTACTTTTTTTGAATTCAGCTAATCAGAAGGTGTAATATCAGAACACAAAATACGGGCAAATGTATTTGCAACAGTCATCGGCTAATGGCATTGATTTTGCCGGTTTTTTTTGCTATAATAATGAGATTTCTTTAGAAAAAAACAAAAATGAAAGATCTGAACCACCATGACATTCATGAAATTTATTCCCAGATTTCACAGTCACTCAACTGCGTTGAATGTGAGGCGGCTATTCTTCCCCACAATATTCAGATTACCGATATTGTGGATAATGAATGTATGTTTGATGTTGCCTGTGAACGCTGTGGCTCAGAGATGACGCTTTCCGCCCACGTTGAAAAAAATCCCAATCAGGCGGCCATGACATATAACAGGTCTTCACAAATTGTTCATGACGGCATTGTAGAAACCTCTGTTTCTCCGATTGATGTCCGCATGATCAAAGAGGAACTTCGCCATTTCTGCGGAAGCTTTATTGAAACCTTTGCCAGACACTAGTGAATCCCGACTTCTCTGGTAATCGCGTTGACGTCGCGGAGAAGCTGACGGTCGTTTTTGATCTGCTCCTTCATTTTGCCTATGGAATGCATAACCGTGGTATGGTCGCGGTTGCCGAGCGCGCGGCCGATTTTGCTGAGGGACATACGGAGTTTGGCGTATGCCAGATACATTATGACCTGCCGGGGAAGAGTATAGTCGCGGACACGTGACTGCCCCATGACTTCGCTTTTCGGAACCGTGAAGTAATCAGCGACAGAGTCGATCAGAAGATCCATGGTGACAGCGCCTTTTGGCCTATCGTCGTTTGGCAGGAAGCCGACCATTTTGATTTCCTTCTTCTGGGTGGTTTTGAGCATGGCGGCGACCGATTTTACCGTGGGGGCCGTGTGCTCAAGTTCATAGTTGGCTATGGCCTGCTTGAGTACCCCTTCAAGCGCCCGCACCGAATGGTTGATGTTGAAGGCGATGAATTCCAGCACATCCTGATTGATGAAGACCTGAGCGTCTTTGCATTTGTTCTGAAGTATGGCCAGCCGGGTTTCGTAGTCGGGCATTTTGACATCGATGATCATGCCGGATTCAAAGCGGGAGGTAAGGCGGTCACTTAAAAGGATCAGTTCCTGCGGCGGCCTGTCTGAGCTGATGATGAGCTGTTTCCCTTCCTCGAAGAGCGCGTTAAACGTGTGGAAAAATTCTTCTTCCGATTTTTCTTTATTGGCGATGAACTGAATGTCGTCAATGATCAGGGCGTCGATTCTCCGGTATTTTTTGCGTATGTATTCCATGTTCTTGCTCCGTATCCCCTGCACCACTTCATTCACGAAGTTTTCGGTTGTGGTGTACATGACATGTTTACCGGGATCGTGCCGTATGATCTCGGCACCGGTGGCCTGAAGCAGGTGGGTTTTGCCCAGCCCGACACCCCCGTAGATGAACAACGGGTTGTAGTTCTGCCCTGGATACTTGGCTACGTTCTGGCAGGCCGCGTGAGCCAGCCTGTTTTCAGCCGACGTAATGAAATTATCAAGCGTGTAGGCGGGATTCAGCATTTTGGAAACCACGCCGTCCTTTGACCGGGTTTCGTTTCTGTTGGGAAGTTTCCGCGTGTCATTCTTCGGAAAATGTTTGATCAGATCAATGACCAGTGGGCTTCCGTCAGTCAACCCAATGTCGACGATGTACTCAATATCGGTGATCGCCGGATCAATGCTTTTGGTTACCTCAAGGGTCTTTTTGGCATAGTGGGTCTGGTGCCATCCAAGAAAAAAAGGCAGTGGCAGACCAACCTTTAATATGCCATCCGCGTTTTCAAGGATAGCCGTGTTTTTGAACCAGGTAATAATCTGGGCATGCGGAAGATCTTCGGACATCTTTTCGATAATTTTGATCCAGAGTTCTTTCAGTCCCATAGAAAAATTACAAAAAGAAAAAATGCGGCCCCCGGGCCAGGCTTGTTTTATTTTTGTATTGGAACTCGATATTAGAGGAAGGATTTTGATTTGCAAAGAAAACCGTGTTGACGCTCGCATGGATTGTGACCGCGTTGCAAAAAGTTGCCGGCTCCTTCCTGAAACGTGCAAAAAACGGCTTATTTAAAACATTTTTACGATATCATGCCATGTGACCACAAAGATTAACAATATCAGCAAAACGAATCCTACACCGTGAATCATTGTCTCCCATTTCGCGTTCGGCCGACGCCTTGTTACCGCTTCAAAAATGATAAACAAAAAACGTCCTCCGTCCAGTGCCGGAAAAGGCATAATATTGATCACCCCGAGCGAGATGGACAGAAGCGCCACAAACTGCATTAAAGCCACAACCCCTTCCTGCATGAATTTATAAGTTAATTTGGCGATACCAACAGGTCCTGTCACCTCTTCCGGAACGGTCAGCTTCTGGACAAGACTCACCACAACATTACCGAGCAGGTTCACCGTCAGGCGGGATAACCGGCCGACTTCCATGATCGCTTCGAATGGCGCCTTATAAAATGGGTACTTCAAATCTTTCAGAAAAACGACATAGGGTATATTTGATACCGCAAATCCAAGTTTGCCGTTTTCATCCGGGACTACCGTTAATGCCCCTTCCCGTTCCCCCCTCAGAATACTAAGGACAACCGGCTGACCGGGCTGAAGCATGCCTGATAAATCTGCAGCGGCAGGCACGCCCTTACCATTGATCCGCGTCACCAAATCTTCCTCCTTAAGATCCGTTCCGGCCAGTGGTGACCCTGGCAGAATCTCGTTCACCATAAGCACATCCTGCACCTTAATCAGGCCTGCCGCCGAAGCGTTATCGATATCTGACTGAGTAACCAGAATCGGCCTCATGCCGATTGTAAGAATAACTGATAAAAGAACCCAGGCCAGCACAAAGTTCATTAAAACACCGGCGACGATCACGGCGGAACGGCTGAGGAGTGATTTTGAGGCAAAACTGTTTTTGGCTTTCAGCACTTTCGGGTCGCTGGAATCCTCGCCATAAAGGCGGACGTAACCGCCAAAAGGGATCCAGTTGAGCGAATACACCGTCCCCTTTTTGTCTTTGTAAAAAGCTTTCGCGCGGGGCGGCAAACCGATACCGAATTCCTCGACTTTAATTCCTGCGCGCCGGGCAAAGTAAAAATGCCCCCATTCGTGCACCAGTACCAGAATGGAGAAAATAACGATGAAAGCGAGTATTGTAATAAGTATCATTTCAGGTTAAACAGTCATAATGTCCTTTTCTTTCTGTCTGGCGTCCGCTTCCACACTGGCGTTAAAATTATCCACTTCTTTCTGAAGAGACTTTTCTCTGCCCGCCAGTTCGTCCTTGCTGATCTCTTTATTTTTCTCCATCGCTTCATATTTCTTCAGTGCCTCGTGCCTGGAATTCCGGATCGAGACCCGCGCGTCTTCGGCGTACCTGTTCACCAGTTTCACAAGGTCCCTGCGGCGTTCTTCGGTAAGTGCCGGAATAATCAGCCTGATGACCTGGCCGTTGTTGCTCGGATTCAGGCCCAGCTTGGCCTCCAGAATAGCTTTTTCTATGTTGGGCAGGTGATCCCGGTTCCATGGCTGAATGGCAATCTGGTTTGATTCCGGAATAGAAATACTGGCCAAACCTTTAAGCGGCATGACACTGCCGAACACTTCAACATCCAGCCCTTCCACCAAAGCCGCACTGGCCCGTCCGGTCTGGAGCTTGCCGTACTCCTCGTGCAGATACTTCACGGCGTTTTCCATTTTCTGCTTCGCTTCTGCGATTACCTGATCTGACATATAAAGAAGATTAATTAATAATTTAAGATACCAGGGTTCCGATGTCTTTACCCTGTGCCGCCTGAAGAATGGCATCCTTTTTGTGCATGTTGAAGACAACGATTTCCATCCTGCTTTCTCTGCAGAGCGAAAACGCCGTCTGATCCATTACCTGTAAATTCTTTTCGATCGCTTCCGTGTAGGAAAGTTTTTTGTATCTTTTCGCCCTTTTGTCTTTTTCCGGGTCGGCTGTGTACACTCCGTCCACTTTGGTGGCCTTCAGGATAACGTCGCAATCCAATTCAACGGCCCTGAGCGCGGCGGCGGTGTCGGTGGTGAAATAGGGATTTCCGGTCCCTCCGGCGCAGATCACGATACGGTTTTTTTCGAGGTGCCGTATGACGCGCCTGCGGATATAGGGCTCGGCGATCTGCGGAAGATCCAGGGCGGTCGCCACGCGGCAGTGGGCGCCCATTTTTTCGATCGCGCTCTGAAGAGCGACTCCGTTCATGATGGTGGCCATCATGCCCATGTAGTCGGAAGTAGTGCGTTCAATGCCAGAATTCTTAGTATCACGGTAGCGCCATATATTTCCTCCTCCGTTCACCACCACCACCTGAATCTTGTGCTTATTGAGGTCGGCAATCTCCTTCGCTATTTTATTGAGAGCTTTGGTGTCAATTCCCTGCCCATGGGCGTCGCCCAATACCTCTCCGGAAATCTTCAGCATCACCCTTTTGTATTTTTTTCTAAGTGCCATATGGCTTTTGATTACTTTCAAAGACCATCTTATAGGCTTCAGATGACATCGTCAAACCATTATTAACAATTTTTACCGTTCATCCCCGACTATTTCATCCACCCCTTTTTGAATAACCTGCACTTCAATATCGAGGTCGTCAAATTCATCTTCAATATGCTCCGCCAGTCTTTCCAGATCTTCCGAATCGGCCTGCACTTCTTTCATCAAAATGTCAAAATCTTTCTCAACGTCAGAAAGTTTTTCGTTATTCTCAGGCGCCAGTAAACCTTTTATCACCTGAATTATATTCATTTTAATCTGTTGTAAAGTGCCTGACTGTCCGAAGCATGCGAAATCGCCTCGTCAGCCGTAATAGTTCCGTCCCGCACCAGCATCTCAAGCGAGTCATCCATAAGCCGCATCCCCTCTTCGCCGCTGATCTGCATAATAGAGTAGATCTGGTTCGTTTCAGCCTTTAAAATGCAGTTCTGGATTGCATCGTTGACGACCATTATTTCGCGTGCGGCCACCCGCCCGTTGCCGTCCGCCCTTGGCACGAGCGTCTGAGAAATGACCCCCTTTAATGTTCCGGCGAGCTGGGCCCGGATCTGCTGCTGCTGGTGAGCGGGAAAAACGTCTATAATACGGTCCACCGTCTGCGCCGCGTCGATGGTGTGCAGGGTGGAAAGAACCAGATGTCCGGTTTCGGCCAGAGTAATGGCGGACGAAATTGTTTCCAGGTCGCGCATCTCACCGACCATAACGATGTCGGGGTCCTGACGCAAAGCCGCCCGAATGGCCCCGGCAAAGGTGTGAGCGTGTACATTTAATTCCCGCTGCGAAAACAGACAGTTTTGCGACTTATAGACAAATTCAATAGGGTCTTCGATCGTAATGATATGAGCGCTTCTGTTCCTGTTTATATAATCTATGACAGAAGCGATTACAGTCGATTTACCCATACCGGTCGGACCGGTTACCAATATAAGCCCGCTGTGCATCATTGCCAGCGATTTGACGACCTCATCCATTCCCAGCTCATCAAGGGTGGGAATCTGATCGGGAATCAGGCGAAAAGCGATGGACGGCCCGTGGTACTCCTGATAGATGTTCACGCGGAAACGGCTGACCCCTTCCAGATGGTAAGAGAAATCGAGCTGACTTTCTTTCACAAAAACTTCCCTCTGGGATTCGGTCGTAATTCCCGCAATAATTTCGTTAATGTCCGCCTCGGTCAATACCGGAGCTTTTTCCAGCGCGCTGAGAGAACCGTTCCGCAATCGGATTATGGGCGGCTGTCCCACCTGCAAGTGTAAGTCGGGTGAGTGGTGTTCCGCCGCCTGCTGCATGACGCCTTTCAGGTCCAGAGTCATCATCTTTTTTTATTTATTTTCCTATAATTATAGCATTTTTTGGCTTGTTTTACAAGTTCTAAGTGGCTGAATTCAAGAAACTAGCGCAACAAAAACGGTCAGGATAATATCAAAAGA
>JAZDNJ010000070.1:0-8422 GCA_043800105.1 Patescibacteria group bacterium | reverse complement strand
TAAATTTTGTCATTCATATCTTAACGCACCAGGTGGTCTAACTTATTCTAGAATATTCGTGTGAAGTTAAAATGCTTGAATTCTGGGCCTTTTTTTGGTATAATAATAAGATTTAACTTACAGGGACTATGATGCAGATTGCGGGAGTCATCTACAGCGAGGAACGCAGGAAGAGTCAGGAGCGGTATCAGGCGGCAGTGGAACGGGCGCATTTTCTGGCTGAGAAAGAAAAAAGGCACTGGGCTCTGCTTGGCCATATACTGACTACCAGCCAGCTACAGGAAGCTGAACGGCTGATTATAAATGAAGACCTGAGGCGGCTTGCTGTTCAGGAGCAATTAGAAGTAATAAAACCTAGCTCAGAAAAAAGACATGGGTGATCCTAAAAAAAGTCCCTGGGATGCAAGTCCCGAGCAACCAACAGGCGGAAGTCCCTGGGAACGCCGTCCGCAAACCGCCACCAGAGATAAACCTGAAACCGGCAGACAGCCGGAAAAAAAGGAAGCACCCGCGGGGCAGAAGGGCGGCTCTATTGACGATTACAAAAAGAAAGCCGAAAAGCTTAGTTCTGATCCTAACGTGAAGGCCGCGGAGGCTATCCGCGAACTAAAAGGAAACAAGGAAACGGTCGCGCAGCTGGATGGACTGACAGCCCTGAACACGGCTATTGTCAGTGTGCTTACCAAACTTGCCAAAAAAGGTGTGGATGTTTCCAAAATCAGGACAGTCAAAGATCTTCAGCGCGAAATTTTAAAGAATGGCATCATTCTGACTTTGCCTGAAGCCGCCGCCGTCGAAAACCTGGATCGCATTGCCGGTCAGCCGGGCCCCACCGCCACCGAAGTGAAGAACAGCTGGCCGGACCGGGTGCAGACCGCACAGGAGGCCAGCAAGGGCTGGAGTCACAAATACAAAGAATATCTGCAGAAGGATCCCGTCGGAACCATTGCCCTCACCATAGCGGGCGCCGCTGGTATTTATCTGACCTATCAGGGTATCAAGTCGCTTGTCAAAATGGCCTTTGCCGATGAAGACGCCGACAAAAGCAAAGAAAAGGGCGGTTCATGGTTTAAAAAAGAAATCATGATTCCCCTGGTTATTATGGCCGCCGCCGGCATACTTGGAAAAGATGTTGTCAAAAAAATCTGCAAAGATGCCGGCCTGGATTGGTTTGACGTGGAGGACAAGCTTAGAAGAGGAGAAGAACTTACCGAAGATCAAAAGAATAAGGCCAAAAAGGCCGCTAAAAAAGTGCAGGATGAAATAGACGCAAAGCGAAAGGGGGCAACAGCGGCCGGTGGAGCTGCCGCTGCCGGCCCGGAAGCGGCTGAGGAATACGAGGAACCGGCGCCTGTCCCGGGCGCGCTGGAGGTTGAGGGGGAAGCACTGCGGGAATCCGGCGAGATGCTTTTGAGAGAAAACGGGGCTGAAAAACTGGATGACGGCGCTTTTCTTATTGCCACGGGAAAAAGAAATGTTTTTTACAAATTCGACACGGACGCGAAGAAGTGGATGTGGCAGAGCGAGACGCAAAGAAAAAATGAAGAATGGGTCGATTGCGGAACAAGTCACTATGACGAAAAGGTGTGTCCGGATGCCGTGAAAGCTAATGAGATTGCCAGGGAGCTGGCGGAGGGGAGGGAGGGAGGGGCTGCTGAGAAAAAAGAATGGACTGCAAAAGTACCCATTAGCCCGGAAACAAAATTTAGGATTGCTGAAGAACTTTTTATAAACGTTTTCTTCTTCGAACATTCATTTAAAACGAGGTCCAAAAAAAATGAACTGAGATATGCTTTGGGAATAATTCGTGACAAAAAAATCAAACTCAGTCAAATTAGCGCTGTAGTCGAAAAATACAAAGAAAAGAAAAGAATTCCCAAGGCTGAATTCCCTGAAATAACACAGGATTTAACTGATGCACAATTATTCATGCTGATGCACAAATTGGTTAGTTTCAGCAAACTGGCCGAAAAACTTGATGGTGATCCAACGATAGATACTATTTTCATCGCGGTTGCAAACAAACCCAGCTATCAGGCGAATAGAATTTTTCATAGCAATATTATAGAAAAACTCAAAAGCGGTGATTTTCTTGATGCCCTGGTAGGTATGGATTATGAGAAAATGAACCAAGAGGTAATACAAAAAATAAAAGATGGCAGTATTCAAATAGTTGAAGCTATCAATCAAAAAATGGATCCGGCATTACGAGATCGTTTTAACAAGCTATCAGAGACTGAGAAGAAGCATGTTTACGAAATTCAGGGCGTCCTTATTGCTGAGGCGAACATCCGAATTCCTGCCGAGCAAGCGGTCACTGAAGCAATAAGGGATGCGGGCAACAAAGTAACGGATCCCAACACGAAACAATTCCTGATTGATTTCTTTGAAACAGTGAAGCGTAAAACTCAGGAGGTTTTGCCAAAAGCCAAAAAACGTTACAGCTTCACTACAGTCAATGGCAATCCCGTTAATGACACTATGGAAAGTGGAGTACAATTTGAAAAACTCAGCTTTCTTCATGCTGTTGAAATTGTCGTTGCTACCGACGGAATGGATCTTGATCAGGAAATGAAAGTTGGTGAAGAGCAGTATATGCAAGATATGGCTTTATTGACGATTCTGCTTCGCGCAATGAATGAGCAAGATCGTAGAAGATATCTTGCACACCTCGGAACAAAAGTTGTTGATCAGGACTTTGATATCAGGATTCCAGGACTCGAAAATCTACGTCCATATTTTTCAAGTCTGGCTGAATTAGGAAAAGGTGTTGTCGCGGAATACGGTTTAAAATACTTAACCACAGCCATTACATATGCCGATGCACGACCTGAAATGGGATCTAAAGAATTCAAGGAAAAACTAAAAAATAGTCCAATTATGTCATTCGGAAGAGAGGGGGTAGGTGGCACGGTTGAAATCGGACGTGACGCACTTGCTTTTCTGGTATCGTTTTGCGGAATCAAACCAGAATCTTTTTCCAATGTTGAAACAGGTGAGGAATTTATAAATCTTCTGATGTCGAACCAGAATACGCAGGAAGTTGTTTACAGCAAACATACATCGCTGATGGCGATACAAATCGCCGGTAAATGGATTGTAATAAAGCCACTAGGGATCATCAAAGAAACCCTTTCGGAGTTAGCTAATTTGGATTTATCAGCGGCAGGCAAAACAGTACTCATTGGTTCAGCGCCTTTTATGATGATGGGCGGCGCAAAAGAAGCCTACTTAACCTTAGCGCGCGTTAACAAGGCTGGCGTTGTAAGAAGGAGTCTTCCCACAAAAATTGTGAATATTTTGGGTGGTTTTGCTAAAGGAGCGAAATACCCCCTTATACCATTTACATTAACTAAAAGAGGAATAGAGGCGGCTTTTCATTCCGCCCAGATTTGTGAATCATATGTGCGAAGCGGGAGACAAGTATTTAATTGGACGACGGATATTTTTCGCGTTCGCACCTTGCATCAAAATATCGGTAATATGCTTGAGAGTGGTAAATGGATGAGTTATTACCGAAGCCAAGCCAAAGATTTATCGACCAGAACATGGAGAGATGTATTGTTCGATCTTAAAACTGATAGGACTAATTTAGTGAAGCGGGCAATTTTCAGTGATTTCAATAAGAACATGGCCGTTCGTGAAGCTATTCGGTTTTCGAAGCAATATAACGCGTTCTTTGAATTTGGAAAAGGCTCAGATAAGACACTTCATCTTCGGCCACTCAAAGACATGGAGAATCTGAGCGAAACTATATCAGGAGCAGATCGGGCTTATCTGCGTATGAAACTTTTTTGTGATAATGCGGAAAAATCAAGTGAAGTTCTTGGGGCAATGCAAGAGCTAACAAAAAAAGGGCTGAGCAAAGAGGAGCTTTTAACACAAATTGCCGAACAAATCCGAAAAATTCAGGGGCTTGAAGAACATGAAATCAGTGCTCTCGCCAAACAGATGCGGGAAGAGGGTGATGTCACTAAATTGATGACACGGCTTAAGGCAGGGGTGAACTACTTCAACAGGAAACTGAAAGCTGTCCCAACGCCAGAACCAAAAGGCGCTCCGAAAGGTGCGCCTGTCAGAATATTGGGCAAAGAACTCAAATACCAATACGGCGGAGAGTTCATTGAGCTCACCAAAGACGAAATCAGTGCGATGAGGAAGGCAAAAAATCTTACCCAGGAGGAAGCCATTGCGGCTCTTTGCGAAGAGAAGTGGCTGGCTAAACATCCTGAGGCTGCCACGGCGGTGGAAGCAGCTGGAGGGGAGGGGGCGCCTGAACCAGCAAAACCGGTTACCGAACCTCAGACTCCGGAAAGAATCGGAGACACCAATAAATACCGCTATAAGGGCGGGGAATACGAGGCCAATCCGAAAGAAGTCGCAAGAGTAAAGACGGCCAGGAATCTTAAAAGTGATTCCGAAGCTATTGAGGCAATCTGTGAACAAAAATGGAACTCCCGTATTCCGCTCGAAAGGACACCGGACGGCGGACATGTGATTGAGTACCGCGGCAGAAAGATCACCCTGACGGCCGGGGAATTCGACAACAGACTCATGGCCAGCTCTCAAGCCAAATACGATGCTCTTGTCGCGGCGGAACAGCCTGCCGGAGGCACGGAAGGTGCACGGGCAAGGCTCAGAAGGGGCTGGCAGCACTTTAAGGGCGAAACTCTGCATTCCGCTGGTGGCTCCGAAGCGGTGCTCAAGGAGACCGCAGGGATTATGGAGAAGTGGCAGACGAGAATCACGAAGGCCGAAAAAGTGGTGCAGGATATGGCAGATGCGAGAGCGGCCGGAAAGGACCTTGGCGATGCCAGCAAAGCTCAGAAACAGCTTGATAAAGCGCGCCGTGTCATCGCACAGGGGAAAGCAGTCAAAGTAGAACTGGAAGCAACCGCCAAAGCCGTGCAAGCGGTAAAGACGACTCAGGAAGCCCTTAAAGCGGCAGAGGCTGCGAAAGATGTGGCTAGAATCGCTGCCCTTCAAAAAGAGCTGCGCGCCGGCACCCTGGCGGCCGAAGAGGCGATGAAATCTTCCGGAAAAGCTCTGGAAGCGGTGAGCCAATTTGGCAAGGTCGGCACAGCATTCAAAACCGGTGTTCGTTTTGCCGGTGGCGGTCTGGCTATCGTCGGAACCGGAGTCAGCGCCTACTTAGCCGTGTACAGCTTTGGGGAGGCATGGAGCACCGAAGTCGAAGGGCGCAAAGGTCTTAAGTACGGGGAATCCGCCATGTGGGCAGGTAGCGCTGTTATTGACTCCCTGGCCGTCGCGGGTATGCTGGGCGTTGAAGGGACGGCTGTGGGTGTGGGCTCGGCGGTTGCCTTGCCACTGGCTCCTGTCATATATGCGGGTTCTAAGGTTTTTGAGACCCTGGACGAGGATACGCGAACCAGCGCCGAATGGATTCAGGGAGATCCCTATCAGCTCCTTCAACACTTTTACACCAGTATGAATTCCTGTGCGCTCGGGGATGCATGGATATCCGTATGGAGCCAGGGAAACGCCGAATGGCGTATCGAAAAGCAGAAAGTGACTATGCGCCGGATCTTCCGTGCGCTGATCGCCCTGCAAAAAGACAAGGGCCAAAACCCGCCTCTTAGGAATTATTTGTTCGGCAAGGAATATAAAGATGTCGACCAAAAAGAGAAGGATCGAGTCATTGAAGAAAGAATCAAAGCAAATTATTCCAGATATCATGAGTTCTACTTCAATCAGGCCATGATATCGGGTGTTCAGAGTTATGGCGATGCCCAAAGGTTTATACTGGAGGCTCAGATGTTCGACGATATCATGCAAAAACGTGATGAGGCCAGAAAGATGGGTAAAACATTCACCATTGTCGGCAATGATAAACGGTATCCTTTTAATCTCCATCTTGAGCAGTACGACATAACGGATGACGGCAAAATTAATCCGGAAACCGGTAGGCAATACAGTCCAGCTAATGTGGTCCGGGCCTACAAAGAAACAATGGTAAATCTTTTTGAAAGCGATCCAGTCAGAAAACTAAACCTGGACCGAATGGACAATGGCTATCTGCTTATGATATTTATGCAGATTGCCGCGACGCTCAAGGATTCTGCTATGAAAGAACAACTTGAGGCCGACAAAGGGCTTGCGGAAGATCTTGGTCGTCAGGCCATGAGTATCGAGCTTTATCTGGAAACAGCGCGGGGTATGAATATGAAGTTCGCCGGCGAGTATTCCAAGCCGGAACCCAGGTGGTCCCTCAAAGAAATTGAAGACCACCTGAATGGTATAGGAAGTGCTACGAATGAGACATTTTTGAAGTACGAAAAGAAGGAATACCAGATGACCCCTGCCCAACATGCCCTGTACAAACTGGCTGAATATTTTGGTTACGCTGGCCCCCCGAAAGAAACCAGGCTAAAAGAATTCTTCAAAAAAGATGCGGCCAGCTACCACGGCCTTTACTGGGACGGTTCCGAATGGATGTTGCAGGAACGCGGCATGGAATTCGACGATTCTTTTGGTCCCGAACTAAGCACTTCCATGATTGAAAAAATCATTGTACGAATGAGGGAACAACCTGACAACGTCCTTGAGCATCGCAATGACGCTATCTTTATGGATGCCCACGACTACAGAGATGAAGTCATGAAAATGGCGAAAGTTCTGGAAGACGGTCTCGCAGTGGGGATTCAGCGTGGGTATAAGAGTGACAGAAAAGAGAGTGCCATTGAAAAAGGGGCTCATGTCGAATACACTCAGCCCAAAGAAGATCTGACACAGAACTATAAGAAGGCTATCGAATACATTATAGGTAAGACCGATTGGAATAAGCTGGATTATACGATCAACAACGAAAAATCTATTACACTGAAGAGAAAAGATGGCGACGCCACAACGGAAATAACCCGAACCGGCGAGGCCTGGAAAGTGGGTCCCGGTTACAGGGGTGGTCTTACGCTAATGCAGGCTGTCACCCTTGGCAATCTGGTAAACTGGGCCAAGCAATGGGTCAAAAAAGAAAATATCGAAGGAGGTTCCGAACGCCCTTTTGAGATCGACGGCGATGTCATCGACTTTGATGTCTCGGGGTCGCCTGTCGACAGAGACTTTCTGAAAGGATGGATCGGATTTTACGGTGAAATCGGCATTAGCAAAGAAATGGCCGTAGAGACACTTAATAATTGGTTCTTCAACGACATCCGAAAACGCTCGATAGATGTAGGTTTCTTTGAAGGCTAAACCTCATCCAACGGCTTTCTCCGGCCGTCCGCGCTGAAGTATTTGAAATATATGGTCTTGATGGCCTCGAAGGTACTGGAAAAAAGAGAGCGCAGGGCCTCCTGCAAACGACGGACTTTGGCGATAGCGCTGTTGTATTCCTGAGCGGAGCCGGCGGCCAGGTTCTTTTCGAGAGTTTTGGCTTTTTTGAGCTCAAGTTTAATCTGTTCAGTAATGGCCGCGCGGATCTTTTTGATCATGATTTCCTGCGTTGGCAGACCGCGGCGTGCGGCAAAAGCGGCAGCGGCCTGGGCTTTCTGGTCCTGCGTTTGCTGAGCGCCGCCGGTGATGTCGCGTCTTTCACCTGATTCCCCCTTCTTCTCGGAAACGCCCTCTTTTGGCGCTTCCACGCCTGCCATAACGTCGGCCACCTCGGTCTGAATGCCCTCAGCACTTTGGCGCACGGCTTCACGACCCTCAGCTTCTTTTTCCGTCTTCTTTCTTGTAATCAGGCGCTCAACCGTTTCAACCTCGGCTGGCTTTTTGGTGACGTCCGCGTTTTTATCGTGATGTGACTCCAATTAAAGCTCAATTAAATACTGCGTGGATTATAACAAGAAATCTTGTCATCAGGAAGCCTAATTGATACGATTGACTTTGATGAAAACTCTTTATTCTTCCACATTTTTGACCGCAGTTTTAGCCTTTTTGATACTGCTCGGAAAAACCGGCACGCCTGTGACGATCATTCAGAATGCGCCTACCCCAGCTTTTCAGACCATTATTGAGCCTATCGGTCCGGCCATTTCCCCCACTGAAAAAGGGAAGGTAAAAATTGAAATTTTCAACACTTTCGGTTGCCGTGCATGCGATCTTTTCGGCCAGAATGTTCTGCCTCAGGTCGTGGAAAAATACGCGAACAATTCCGGAGTCGAACTGTATTTATACCTGATTCCCGACAGAGAGAGTGAAGGCGAACTTTTTGCCGCCCGCGGCGCGCATTGCGCGGCCAAGTACGATCGCTTCCGGGATATGATTTATAAAATGCACGCCGCGGAAGAACTTAGTAAACGGGAAGTGGATTTGATCGGGCAGGAACTTCAGCTGCCCCTTCTTGAATTCAGAAATTGCCTCGGTTCCGATGAATTCGACGAGCGGATCGGCCAGGATATAGCCTACAGCGAAGCGCGTCAGATTCAGCAGAAACCGACTATTTTAGTGAATAACACGG
>JAZDNJ010000040.1:0-9863 GCA_043800105.1 Patescibacteria group bacterium | reverse complement strand
ATATGCCGGGAAAGTTTATTTGGGCAATTTAGGAATTCCGGCTGAAGCTTATCTGGAAAGGGGAATAGAATGGCCGAATTTTTCCGAAAGAAATTTTATACCCCAAAAAAGGTATGCTCCAGAGACCTGTCATAGGTGATTTCTTACCATTTTTACGACTTTTGACAACAGTTTGCCCGTGGACACTGCGAGGTCTTTTGCTTATAATTGATGAGCGAATCTAACTTTTTCAAAGCTATGAATCTTAAGACCCTTGCCGACATGGGCGACCTTAGCGGAAAGCGGGTTTTTGTCCGTGTCGATTTCAATGTGCCTCTGGATGAGGTGGGAAATGTCCGGGATGACAAACGAATAAGGTTTGCGATTCCGACGCTCAAATATTTGCTGGAACATGTAGCTGTTCGACTTATTCTGGCAAGCCATCTGGGACGGCCTAAGAATAATGAGCCGGAACTGAAAACCGATAAGGTTGCCGCTAAGTTGGCTGAACTTTTGGGTGAGCCTGTTTCGAAAGTGGATGATTGGGGTGAAAAAGGTCTTCCGGAGGCCAAAATTGTGATGCTCGAAAATATCCGCTTTCATCCGGCTGAAAAAAGTAAAGATGAGGCGGAACGTGATGTATTCGGAAAACAACTGGCAGGCTTGGCTGACTTGTACGTGAATGAGGCTTTTTCCAATTCGCATCGCAAGCATGCCAGTATGACTTCCATTCCCAAATTTATTCCCGGTTATGCCGGTTTGGGCGTCGAAAAGGAGGTAGCGGCGATTTCCGGGGCGATTTCTGATCCCGAACATCCGCTGGTCGCTGTGATCGGGGGGCTGAAGTCCGACAAGATCAAAGCGATTCATAATTTAATGGGTAAGGCGGACAGGGTTTTGGTGGCCGGCGCTTTAGCCTGCAATCTACTTAAGGCTAAAGGGTATGAAATCGGCGCTTCCAAAGCGGATAACGAAGGTATGGAGGAGCAGGCTGATTTGGTGAAAGAAGTGGTTGCCAGCGATAAGGTGGAACTCCCAACGGATTTTGTTGTGGCGGATGCTTTTGAAGAGAGCGCGAATGTCAAAACGGTTCCTGCCGATGGTATTGAACCGGGATGGATGGCGCTTGATATAGGACCAAAATCAGCGGGAAGTTATGCAAAACAGATTTCCGAAGCCAAAACCGTTCTTTGGTTCGGCCCCATTGGGGTATTTGAAATGGCTCCTTTTGCCGGCGGAACTAAAGCCGTGGGTGAAGCCATGGCCAAGCTTAGAGGGACGACCATTATCGGCGGCGGTGACAGTGCCAGTGCTGTAAAAAAACTGGGCCTGGCGGATAAAATGACCTTGGTTTCCACGGGCGGTGGTGCCAGTCTTGAAATGATTGAGGGTAAGGAACTGCCGGCTCTTAAAGTGCTGAAAAAGTAATATATGCGAAAAGTCGTTTACATCGAAATTGATGAGGAGGTCACCGCGATTTATGATCGGGTGAAACGCGCGAAACAGAAGGATATTTTCCTCGTTGTACCACGGAAGGCCATCCTTTTTCAGAGCGTGGTAAATCTTCGTATTCTTAAAAGTAAGCTGGAAAAGAATAACAAAAAACTGCATTTGGTCACAACGGACAGGATCGGCATTCATCTGGCCCAGCAGGCGGATATTCCGGTTTACCACAACATTGAGGTTGAAGAGATCAAGGCGCCCGACCAGGATACTCCTAAAATGCGTATTGAACCTATTCAGGCTCGCAGAAATGAGGTGTTTAAAGATATTCCTAAGCGGGTGATGGAGAAAAAGATAACAATCGGTGAACTTATAAAGGAATATCGTGACAGTAAGAAGAAGTCTAAAAAAGGCGGATCCACGGAACTTGCCGGTGTTTATAATTACGTGCGCCCAAACCGGAGATTTTTGGGTTTTATTCTGGCACTTAGTTTAGGGCTTTTTTTGGTCATTACCTATATCGCGCTCCCGGGGGCTACGATTTATGTTAAGCCTAAATTTGACAACATTGAGTACACGGTCAATATAACGCTGGCGGATAAGCGCAAAAACCAGACGCTTCTCTCGCGCAATGAACCTCATGTGGTGGCCAGCGAGGAGATTATGACAGTCACCAAGCAGACTAAGGTTTTCAACACTACAAGTAAACTTTTTGACGGGGTGAATGCCCAGGGTTTTATTACCATCATCAATAATTCCGATGACGAATGGCCCCTGAAGAAAGAAACCCGGTTCCAGACAGATGACGGTTTGATTTTCAGAATCAAGGAAGGCGTTTTTGTGCCTCCGAAAACGCTGAATGAGGCGGGTGCTGAAGTTCCGGGAACTTATACGGCGGCGGTGGAGGCGGACCCTTTTGATATCTATGACCACCCTATCGGGGAACGCGGTAATATCGGTCCCGGTAAGTTTATTATTCCGGGTCTTTCTGAATTCAACCGGAAGCTTTTGTGGGGCGAAAGCAATGGGTTCATGGAAGGGGGCATAACCCGCTACCAGCAGGTTGTTCAGAAAGAAGATATTGAAGCCGCCAAGAAACAGATTGAGGATAACCTGACCCTGATGGCACGGGAAGATCTGAACACACACATTGATGAGATGAACCGATTGAACCATACCAATCTGGTGCTTCTGGACGATTCCAGATATCTGAAGACAAAGCTTCAGGAGCTCCGTATTTCCGATGACCTGGAAGGGAGCCTGAGGGATAAATTTGAAATTTTTGCGCAGATTGAGGCGAAAGGTATCGCGTACGACTTCGATCAGTTTTTTTCCATTTTGAAGAAGGAACTCAAGACCCGCTCGCATCCCGATATGCAGATACGGGACGAATCCATCCGGCCTGAATCCGTCAGTCTCGAAGCAGTGAGCGAAGATGAAGTCCTGGGGCAGATTAAAATCACCGCGACAATTAAGGGGATACAGGAATATGTTATTGATTCTTCACTGCAGGCCGGTATGAGGTTTTCAAATAAAGTGACGGAGCGCGTTGTCGGGCTTACCGTGGAGGAAGCGGAGAATTATGTGGGTAATCTGCCGGAAGTGGATGCGGTGGAAATCAAACTCTGGCCGATATGGCTTTCGCGCATTCCCCGTATTGCCGATAACGTTGAAGTAAAGCTGATGGAAAAATCAAACTAGAGCCCCTGCACGCTCATCTGATTCAGGTCAGTGATTTTTTCATTGCGGCTGCTGATCGGATTGTAAATTTGATAGAAAAGTTCAATCAGCTGCGCGGTGCTGAGCTGGGCGACCCTTAAATTGCATCCTTCCAGGCCGGCTATCACGGAACTAACTCTTTCGGTCAGGTTTTTGTTGAGTTCTGCAAATTCTCTGTGCCTTCGTCTGATCGCGTCTATGCTGTCGGCAGAAGATATACTGCTCATGAATTTGGCAAAGATACCTTGTTCCCGGCTCCGGTACGGGTCAAAAGGGACAACCACATAAAACTTTTTCTCCATGATATCCGCGTATTCAACCAGTTTCAGAATATAATCACAGTACTCGTTGGTCTGCTCCTTTAATAGTACATTCGTGTGTTTTTCTCCGATTTCCCTGACGTTCTCGATGTACTTATCTACGTCAAGTTTTCTGCTCTGAATTGCAATCTGCACAGGGAATTCAAGTGAATTGAGGAAACTTTGATATCCATAGATAATGGAGTTCTGCTCTTCTTCTGATTTAAGATTGAAATTGATGCTGTTTGTCTGCAGAATGGCGCGAAGACCGCCGTTTTTGAGGACGACAACGTTATCTTTAATTTCAGCGATATCCAGATAAAGCTGGGTACTCATGGAAGGGCTGGTTTTCTTCTGTCTGACGGTGTCTTTGGCGTTTGGACCTGGGTCGGTTGCCATATTAATCAAGGTTAATTTCTATTTCACCCCCCTGAGAGAGGTCTGTGAAGGAGGTTTCTCCTTCTTTTATTCCGGGTTTTTGAATTAGTTTGACCGGTTCGGATTTGGAAGTTGAATTGACCCGTGTGTTCTGGCGTACCGGTTCGGTCTGAATTTTTGGTTTTTTCTTCCTTCGCCTGCGCTTTTTTTTGGGAGCTTCAGTCGCGATCGGAGGTGTTTCAGTCTTATCGGGAACGGGCGCTGTCTGAGGAACCGCTACCGGTTGAACCGGCGTTTTAATCGGGACCTCAGGAGGCGGCGTTATCACAGGTTTGGCGGACGGTTTCACCTTAGCCAGCAGGTCAAGTTTCTTTTTCTGTACTTCACGGGTTCGCCAGTACATATTTTGTGTAGGGCTTTCCTGTTTCTTGTGGCCAAAGTAGGCTTCCGTGATCAAATCGTCATCCTTTACCTCGTCGATGTCTTCGTGCTTTACCTGCTCAACATGTTCAAAGCCGCCTGAATCCAGCATAGCGGAAAGATCACCTAAATTAACATTTTTCCGGACTTTTTGTTCGGTGACTCCCTTTTGGGCGACGGCGCTTTTCTCCGTCAGATCAGGGGCTACCAGAGCTGAAATGCCGCGGTGGTCCCATAGGCGTTTTTTGGGCTTGATGGCAAATTCCAGCATCAAGAGGATATATTTGCCAAAGCTGACATTGTGAATTTTCAGCATTGCCAGTGCCAGCGCGAACAGGGTTGGCATGACGATCAGTATATATTCAATGAAATTCAGTTCATAAATTCTTGCGGTTATGGCGTACAATGTGTAACTTATTCCGCCGCCAACAGCGACTATGATCAGCTGTCTGAGGCTGAATGGGCCCACAATCTTGTCTTCTATGCCGACGTTTTGAGGGATTTTGTATTGAAGCACCTCTTTTGGGTTCATTTAATCTATATATTATAGCACAAAAAAGGCTGAAAATAAAGCCTGCCTGCCGGCAGGCAGTGGTTTTATTTAAGTTTAAGCCAAAAACTGACTTACTATTTTTCTTTTCCGTTTTTGAGTTCGATGGCTTTTACCGCCAGTTTTGCCATTTCCCCGCGCTTCATGTATTTTCCGGGTCCGAACGAATTGTACTGAATGGTGCCGTTTGGCAGGCGGATCCCGTCGATGAGATTGTGCTGGATGGCAAAATTAACCGCGGGGAAATACCATTCCCAGGTCAGAACGTCATTAAAGTTATCGGTACGCTGTCCCACCGATTCCAGGTCGAACTGGAAGGCCTGCATAAGAATCTTTATGGCTTCCACCCGATTTATGGGGGAGTCGGGTTTAAAAGAGCCATCCGGATAGCCGTGGATCAATCCCAGACCTTTGGCTCTTTTAATATATGGCGCGTACCAGGCATATAGGGGAACGTCGAAAAAAGGAGAATCGCTTACATCCTCAAATGGATTCACCTCTTCTCCGATGGCACTAAGGGCTATTTTAGTGAATTCGGCGCGGGTCAGAATGTCATCCGGAGCAAAAACTCCTTTGGAACGGCCTTTGACATATCCCCAGCGGTAAAGCTGTTCAATATAATTTTTAGCCCAGTGACTGGTGGTGTCCTGAAAAACAATGGCATTGTAATTGAGTCCCGGCTGGGCAACGAAGAAAGTTCCTGTGGTGTCTGAAACGATGCTTACCGCATCGCCTGCTTCGTTGACCGAGACCAGTTCCGGATCCATAGCAAAGTACTCTTCCGTCAGCGGATCAAATGTAAAGACAGTAATTGGTGAATCTTTGTTATAACGGTCAGTGAAAGGGATCGTAATGCTGATCTTCGGGCTGAAGATGAGTTCCTGTCCGTCATCCGCTTCGAGGTGAAAGATGGATTTAAAAGAATAGCCGAAGTTTATTGGGAAAGACTTGGAATACAGGTTGTTCGGTGGTCTCAGATAGCCGGTAAAAGGAGTGCCGTCTTCGCGGGAAATAAGTGTATCGCGTTCAAGATCGATAACAGTACCGCCCAGACGGTCGACAAAATGAATGGGGCGGGGGATTATACCGTTATGTTCAGGAGTGATATAAAGGGCCGGTTTGGTGCTGATCGTCATGGGGGTGTCTGAGCCGAACAGGGGGGCGGTAGCCGCGTTGGCCTTGTAGTTACTGTCGTCCTGACCACCCAGGTTGATAACGCAGACATTACTCTTCAGTACAAAACCGTAGCCGCATTCCTTTACCCGGCATTCAGGATAATCGCTGACCTTCTTCGCGTTTGGCTTTTCAGGACAAGTGAAGGTGTAGTTCTGCGTTATTACTTTACTTTTGTTCCCTTTGGCGTCGATTCCGAAGTATTTTAAGGTCAAGTTCGTTTTTATACTGATAGGTAAAGTATATTTTTTGCCGTATGTGGTGGGCGTTGTGCCATCCAGGGTGTAGTGTATTTTTGCTCCGGAATCAATATACTCATCGCTGAATGTCAGTTCTCCGTCGTAGGCGGTCAGGGAAACGGACTGGCCAACGTGATACAGGCCGCCTTCGGGCCTTGCCACCACATTGGGCGGGTCGACGTCGATATAGGTTCCGGTAAAAAAACTTGTCACAAAGCGATCCAGCTTGATGTTGCCGGGCACGTCTTTTATTTTTTCCACAATAAGCGAATAGTCTTTTTCACCCTTAAGATCGCTTAAAAAACGTACGGTCAGGTCAGTCTGGTTATCGGCGAGGTCAAGCTCGATTTCGACCGGCTGATTAAACTGCTTAAATACAATGTTATTTCCGTTAATGCTGGCCGGATCGACAGCTTCACTGAAAGTAATTGTCATCTCATCGGTCAGGGTGGATACATCCGCCTGACCATCTGGGATACTTACAGAAACAACTTCCGGAGGGGTCATGTCTTCCAGTTCGCAGTAACTGCTGCATCCGTCGCGGTTGGAAAAATTACCGTCATCACATTCTTCACCTGCGCTAAGTATTCCGTCACCGCAATAAAGCGTTTCCGCGGCCAGAGCGGAATTTACCGCAATGCCGGACAAAAAGACGGTTATGATAGTCAGTTTTTTGATGAACCTGAAATCGATCATTATTTATTGTTTATTCACTGGCACGGCTGTCATATTCGCCTGTTTCGGTATTGACGACCAGTTTGTCGCCCTCTTTCACAAAAAGCGGAACATGTACCGTAACGCCGGTTTCCAGAGTGGCCGGTTTGGTGCCGCCCTGGGCGGTGTCACCCTTTACACCCGGAACTGTGTTGGTAACGGTCAGGGTTACCTTTACGGGTGGCTGAACGCCGATTGGATTTCCTTCGTAAAAAGTCACAAAGACGTCCGTGCCGTCTTTAAGGAATTTTAGCACATCTTCAATGTTTTCCGTATCCAGTTCGAACTGCTCAAAAGTTTCACCATCCATGAAATAAGCCTTGCTATCGTCGCTGTACAAATACTGACATCGGCGCCTTTCGATATCGGCAAATTCAAAGGATTCGCCTGCCAAAAAAGTCTTATCGAGGGCGCTGCCGTCGATCAGGTTCCTGAGTTTGGTGCGCATGACTGGTTTGCGCTGTTGTTTGCGGTTAAATTCGTTCCATACGACCAGGTAGGGGTTGCCGTTCACTTTAACGACCGTGCCGGTGCGGATATCGGTTAAATTTCCCATATATAATAAATAATGCACGGAGGATTATAGCAGGGATTATAGCACAGATGCCAGAATTTTTAATATTTCCCAGTGAATTCCGGTTCCGTTGCTGACAAGAATATTTTTGTCGCCTGGTTTCCACTGTCTGCCGCTGAAATCCGTCGCCTTTCCGCCCGCTTCACGGATCAGCAGAGCGCCCGCGGCCAGGTCCCAGACTGGCAGACCGTCCAGCAGATAAGCCTCGGCTAGTCCTTCGGCCACCATACCCATCTCGGCGCCGGCGCTTCGGAAGCGGTCCGCGTTAAAGGCGGCCATTTTAAGTTTTGCGGCGTATTTTTCGGCGGCCTCAACTCCGTGCTGATCGGTGCTGTGGCAGTACAGAATTGAGGATTTGATAAGCTCTGTTTCATTTGATACATGGATTTTTTGACCGTTCAAAAAAGCACCCTGACCGGCTGCGGCCGAATAGAGCTTATCGAGAGGCGGCACGTAGATGACCGTGACGACGGGTTCTTTGTCTTTAAGCAGACAGATCGTGGTGGCGTAAAAGGGGACTTCGATGGTGTAATTGCGCGTTCCGTCCAAAGGATCCAGTATCCAGACATATTCCGCATCTTCGTTTTTTGAACTTCCTTCTTCCCCGATAATGCCGTGATCGGGAAACTGTTTTTTTATGGCGTTCACGTACATTTGTTCCACTTCCTTATCCAGTACGGTGACCAGATCGTGCGCGCCTTTGCTTTGTATTTTGTTCCTCTTCAGCTTTCCGAAATTTTCGGTCAGCTTTTCGCCGCCGCGTTTTGCCAAATTTTGAGCGAAGACTAAAAAATCATTCATAAAAAAGTTTTTACTGCAGTAATTGTAGGAGAATAGCGCATTTTTGTCACCATTTTTAAGAATCTCCCCCGACTTGCGGCCGGGGGAGATCGATCGCCACCTTCTTGCTGCCAGAACAGCGGACTACTGCTTGCCGTAGCCGCGTGCTCATTTACAACTTGTTGTGACTTTCACCTACCTTTCTGCGCCTTGAGTGCTACTCGTCGAGCTCTGCCAGGATCTCGTCGATGAGCACGTCGACCATGCCCTCGAGGGCGGCACGCACTTTGGCCCTGCGGGGATCGACCGCGGGCGCTTCGGCGGGTACTTCGGCCTCGGCAGGAGCCTCGGGTTCGGCCTCGGCGGATGCTTCTGCTGGTGCCTCTGCTTCGGCAGGAGCCTCGGGCGGTGCCTCGGGTGCTTCGGCCTCGGCAGGAGCCTCGGCTTGTACTTCCTCGGCGGCTACTTCTCCTTCTTTCTTTTCTTCGTCGCTCATCGTTCTTTCACCTCACACTATGGGTTGCTAAGGTAAGTTGTTTAAGTTTCAAGGCACCTCCAAAAAGGAGAGCCGTGTGTGTAATATACTATTAAGGCAATCCTATGTCAATTCCGCTAAAAGTAAATACTCACACCCCTCCCGATCAAAATCGACATGACGGCTGAGCTTGGACTATATTAAAAAATCTTATATTGGGATTTTTACCGTGTAGGTAACTTTGACGGTAAAGATAGTACTGGCTCATCAACATTGCAAAAAATGATATATACCTTCACTAACTGATTCGGATACGCATTGGAACATGAAATGTCAGACATCAGTAGGATATGTGCAAATATGACATGTTCAAATAAAATGTAAATGTTTATGATGGTGGACCGAAAGGGACTCGAACCCTCGACCTCGGCAATGCGAATGCCGCGCTCTAGCCAGCTGAGCTACCGGCCCTCGTCGTCACTTCACTCCAGCTTTCACATACGCCCTCGGCGTCTGTTCCAGCTTGCGTAAGCTCCTCCTCTCCCCACAAAATCCTTCTCGTCGCTTCGCTCCTGCGATTGAATTTTGCGGGGGCCCCGCTTATTACAACGGCAGAACTATTTTAAGGGGCAAAGGAAAAAAGTCAATTGGATAAAGCAGAAACTTGATTTTTTTACAAAAAAGTCCTATTGTTAAATACACCAACGGATTAATAATTTATTAACCATATGGCACATACAGACGAACACCCATCGGACTATCCCGAAATCGAAATAGAAGATCCCAAGGCTTCCGAAGTGCGGGCTGTAAATGCAGCTGTAGATGAAGTTGAAGCTGTTGATACAGCAAAAGAGAGTCGTGCCGAAATGCTCAAGAAGCTTCGAGCAGAAGGTGCGAAGAGTGCAGAACAAATGCACGACTACCTAGAAGACGAGGTTGCGTAGTAGCCTAACTCGATTTTTTTACTAGGTTTTTATTCGTAAAATCTTTTGAGGAACCTAACTCCTTCAGTGACCCCCAGAAGCTGCCAGTATATGCTCAGAAGATAGAATTGTCTTTCAGCTTGGTTTTCACCTAGGTCATCTTCATCAATCCGAAGGCTGAGTGGCATGCCCAACTG
>JAZDNJ010000039.1:0-5866 GCA_043800105.1 Patescibacteria group bacterium | reverse complement strand
AATCCACTAAAATGGCTCCGCTTATGAAACTCCTGTATCACATCAAAACCTATGGCTGTCAGATGAATTATTCCGATACGGAACGATTAATGACTGTGCTTGAAAAAATGGGCTACGAACCGGTGGATCACTACAATAAGGCCGATCTGGTTATTCTAAATACCTGCATTGTTAAAAAGAGCTCAGAAAGCAGGATTTATGGCCTGGGTGAACCTTTTGCAAAACTTAAAACTCAAAATCCGAAACTCAAAATAGGAATTACGGGATGTATGATCCACAAAGACACCGGATTGCGTGGGGAAAGTAAGGAAAAGGTATTTCAGCGCATGGAAAGCGTTGATTTTGTGTTCAGGATTAAGGATTTGATGCATTTGCCTGATATGCTGCACAAAATGCACCATATGGGCGGGGCCACACCTGACGACTGGCAGGCTGATGAAGTTGCAGAGATGAAAAGTTACTTCCATATCAGTCCAAAAGTGACGAATCTGAAACAGGTTTTTATCCCGATTATGAGCGGCTGCAATAATTTCTGTTCTTATTGCATCGTGCCTTACACGCGGGGCCGGAATGAGTCGCGGAACATGGCTGAAGTACTGGAGGAAGTGAAGAAAATGGCCAAACGGGGCGCGACTGAAGTGAATTTTGTGGGGCAGAATGTGAATACTTATGAGCCCACGGATTCGGATCCAAATTCGGCGGATTCGCCCTTAACTCAGTTTTTGAGAAAAGTGGACGCGGTTCCCGGCATCCGGCGAATTCGCTTTTATACGGTACACCCGCAAGATATGGGCGATGACGTAATCGCGCTTTACGGTGAGCTGAAAAGCATGGTGCCTCATATTCATCTGCCGATTCAGTCAGGGTCAAATTCCTGCCTGAAGCGGATGAACCGCCATTATTCTGTGGAACGGTTTAAGGGCCTTGTAGAAAAACTGCGGGCGCGCATTCCCACTATGTCGATCAGCACGGATATTATTACCGGTTTTTGCGGGGAAACGGAGGAAGAATTTACGGGAAGCCTGAACCTGATCAAAGACTGCAAAATTGATTTGGTATATGTGTCAAAATATTCTCAGCGCGAAGGCACTCTGGCGGCCCGCACGATGAAGGATGATGTGCCTTATGAAGTCAAGAAAGAGCGTTTTGAACAGGTTACGGAGGCCATGAAAGAGGTTTCGGAGGAATATTTGAAGCAGTTCGTGGGGCAAACAGTGGAAGTATTGGTGGAAAAAGTCGAAAAAGGCTATGCCAGCGGCAAAATCCCCGAATTCAAGTTGTGCCGTTTTAAGGCCGACGACCCGAAACTGGTTGGCGAGTACGTAAAAGTGAAGGTGGATAAGGCGATGGAATGGTGTTTGGAAGGTGAGTCTGTATAATAAACAGTGACTTCCAATAAAAAATGAAAATCGCGATTGTAACAGACTGGCTGACGAATTACGGTGGCGCGGAAAGCGTTATCAGCGCCTTTTGCGACCTTTTTCCGGAGGCACCGGTATACACGACGATTTATAAGCCTGAGAATATGCGGGAGCTTGGAGACCTGAAAGATGTTCGGACGACCTATTTGCAAAAACTGCCGGTTAAAAAACACCAGTGGCTTTTGAGCCTGATGCCCACGGCCGTGGAAATGATGGATCTGGATAAGTTTGACCTGGTACTTTCCAGCTGTCACAGCGTGAGCAAAGGGGTGATTACCAAGCCAAATACCCTGCATATAAGTTACTGCCATACGCCTATGCGCTATGCCTGGGAAAGCTGGGATTTTGAAACGAGACTGAAAAAATTCCCCCGTATTCTGCATGGAAGAATCCGCAAGCAGATAAAGAAGATTCGCAAATGGGATTACTGCGCTGCCCAGCGGGTTGATAAGTATATCGCCAATTCAAGCCATATCGGGCGGCAAATCAAAAAATACTACAAGCGGGATTCTGAGGTAATTTACCCGCCAGTTCATACGGAGAAGTTTAAGCCTGTGGCGAAGCCGACGGAGGATTATTATTTTTCCGTAGGGCGTCTGATTCCCTATAAAAAATTTGATTTGCTTGTCGCCACGTTCAACAAACTGGAACTGCCCCTTAAGATCGCCGGCACGGGGCCAGACCTGAAAAAACTGCGGGCCATGGCCAAACCGAACGTGGAGATTCTGGGATACGTGGATGACAAAAAACTGGTGGAGCTTTATGCCAACTGTAAGGCATTTTTGTTCCCGCAGATTGAAGACGCCGGTATTGTGCCGTTGGAAGCCATGTCTTGCGGACGGCCGGTGATCGCGCTGAACCGCGGAGGCAGTCTGGACACGATGATTGACGGAAAAACCGGTGTTCTTTTTAAAGAACAGACGATCGATGGGCTGAAAGACGCCATTGAGCGCTTTGAAAAAATGAAATTCGACCCAAAGTTTATCCGAAAACACGCGGAAAAATTTGATGTAGAGCACTTCAAAAAGAAGATTCTGGATTACGTGAAACGGGAGTGGGATTCTTTTGGGGGGCGTTAGCCCATGTCAAATGAAGATACACCTGGGTTTTACCTCTGTAAAGTCTTTCACTTCTGAATGCACCTGTTGGCTATATGCAATGCAGGAAAATTGACTAAATTGATATTTGGCGTTTGCTTTTTGTGATACTTGGATCTTTGCCGTAGAAAGGTTCCACCAGGTCGTAGGTTCTGCGTTCGACACCCGGATCGGTGAAAATCCGGATTAATTTTTGCCAGGTGCCTTCGATGGAATTGGTTTTTTTAATTTCTGTAAAATCTTTCGAAAGCCTGGCGCGATGTTCCCCGCTGAGCTGTCCGAGCCAGGTGCAGGGGGCGAGTTTTTCGAATTCTTTGATGATGGATTTCTCACCTTGTGACACGTAAACTTCCGCCTTGTTCATGGACTGCAGATAGGTGGCATCGGTTTGATCCGTGCGCGCAAGCCACCACTCGTCGGTGCGCAGGCCGATGATGGAAATTTTAAGCTGATGAGCAAACTGATTTGCGACTGATAAGCCGACGCGCAGACCGGTGAAAGAACCTGGGCCTTTTATGACAAAAACCCCCTCTAAATCTGACAGGTCGATTTTGGCTTTTTTCAGGGCTTTATCGATAGCGGGAATGATGCCGTCCGAAGAATTTTGGGAATCTAAAGGAAAATAGGTGGCAGACTGCGGGTTTGCCAATGTGATTCCGGCGGCCGATGAAATGGTATCGATACACAAGTACATGGCTAGAAGCTCATTTTTTTTATTGCCACGCCAGTATAGTAGTACTTGATGATTTCCTCAAATGTCTTCCCCTCTTCGGCCATAGCAGTTGCACCAAAACCCGAGAGTCCGACACCATGGCCTTTCAGCTCCAGTCCAACGCACGCGGGATCGGAAACAGATTTTAGATAAGGCGTAGTGGTCCAGCCCCAGACTTCTTCGGCCGACCGTGTGCGGCCATCGGATTGGTTGAAGTAAGGTGTTTTTATCAGCTTTCCCTGATATGTGACAACCATGTTCGCGGTGGACTGAACGGCATTCACAAAATTGGGCGAACGGGCTTCCACTCCGTAACCAAGATACCGCTGGAAGATGGCCGGATCATCACTGCCATCGTAAGGCATACCGGGGAATTTGCGGTTCGCTTCATTCATGTAAAAACGGGCATAAGTCCGGGCCAGCACGGCAATGGTTTTTTGTTTTTCAGTTGGGTCACCATTTGACACTTCAGCCAGGCCCTTCAGATAATCTTCAAGCGGAAGTTCGTTGATGTAGGCCACCTGCCCGCCTATCACCCGCATTTCGATTGTGCCCCGGAAGCGGTTATCGTTCAGGTTCGTGTTCCAGGCCGGGCGGCGTTCCATCGTGACTATTTCGGTGATCCCTCCTTCTTCTTTGGGCATCAGGCGGACCACTGTGGCATTTTTGGTCGAGAACCCGGACGTAATCTGAAAGGCGCCGGCGACCCGTTTGACATTTACCTGTTTTCCGGCCGAAAGATTGAAGAGAGCCTGGTCTTTTTCATTCATAATAAGAAAAGGCTTGTCGGCTGTTAAGGTGGCGGTGGCGGCGTCGTGTGTCAGGCGCACACGGAAAGGCTTTTCGGAGACCGTAGGAACTGTGACTGTTTCGGCACTGCCAGCGTTGCTCGTACTTGGGGCAGTGGAAGTCGTATTTGTCGTTTTGGTTGTCGTTGTGGTCGGGGTTTTTGTGGCGGTATTTGTGTATGATGTGGTGCCTGGGGTGCCGGTCACGTTGATCTGCCAGCGGACAGTAGCGCCTTCGATCCAGCCAACTCCTTCCATAACCAGCTGGAAGTTTTCAGAAAAACGGCCGCGAGTGTCGGAGCGCACTTTGAATTTAAAGGTGCCTGTTTCGCCGGGCAGAACCTGATCTTCTTCCAGCTCCGCCGCGCGGAAAGGATCGAGCCAGCCTGATTTGAGGTAGACTTTACTTTCGCGGTCCTGCGGCTGGCTGGTGCCCAAATGTACTGGATTGGCGCCCATTTTCTTCCATACCACATTGCCCGTGTTTTTGAATTTTACGGTCAGTTCTTTTTCTTCGCGCGGGGCTATATTTATGGTGGTTTCACCCTGATCTGTTTTTGCCCCACGAAGGGTGGACTGGGGAACTTCGACCACATATTGCGCCACTGCTCCGCGAATCGGTTTGCCGTTAAAACGGGAACGCAGGTAGATGGTATACTGACCGGCCTCCGTAGGAGCTTCCACCCAGAAGCCGATCTTCATTTTTTCACCCGGCTGGACCGGTTCGGCGGGAAGCAGTATTCGTTTGAAAACTTTGATTCCGCGACCAAGCAAGGTGGTTTCCATAGTTGAAGAATCCCAGGGCAGATCACCGAGGTTGTGCATTTCGAGTGTTACGAAACGCCTTTCTCCGGGGTACATGGAACCAAGCCGGTCGATTTTGACTGTTTTCGCGAAGTGGACGGGTTTTTTGATAGTGACTTTGAAGCCCAGCGCTTTGTCAGCCAGCCACTGGACGTTCTCGATGACCGGCGTGAAGCGTTCTATCACTTCCCCTTCGCGGTCTTCCGGCACGCTAAGATTAAGCGCGAAGTGTCCGGTTTCTCCGGGGGCCACTTCACTGTCAATCATATACCCGATGCGAGAGGGGTTGTCTTTTATGAAGATACTAGCGCGGTCTTTGGGCTCAGAGGCACCCAGAGTAATCGCGTTATTACCGTAATTGCGCCATGTCACGTTACCGGTATTTTTCAGCTCGACAGTGGCCAGGATTTTCTGCCCCTGAAATACCGTGCCTTTGGGAAATTGATGGGTGATTACTTCGTAATCGTATTTGGGCGCTTCCACCTTAAAGCTGATGTATTTGGAAGCCCTGGATATTTTGTATCGCCCATTGACCACGGGGCTTACCTGAAATGCGTAGTGTCCGGCCTTGAAACCGCCTTCGACTTCCACCGTAAAGGTTCCCGTTTTGCCGGGGGCCACGGAGTCTTCCTGCAGATCAGATGCCACAAAAGCCTTGTCTTCCACCACCGGAACCACGCGGGCGTTCGGGTCGTTGTTCAGGGCAACGTGCATCCAGGTAGTCGAGTCCCATGTCTTTGTGCCGGTATTTCTGAACTTAATGGTGACTGATTTACGCTGACCCGGATTAAGTGAAAAGATACTAAGGTCACTGATCAGCTCCGCGTTATAATCGTATTCCGCGGCGGATAAAGTGGATTCTGAGAAATTCCGCATGGCCAGCCCGGCACGTTCACGAATGCGGGGCAGGGCCGCGTATAACTGTTCACCGGGGCAGGCTGTGGCGCGCACATCTTTGTGGCCGATCACATTAAACAGGCTTTTGCCCCTGAACACGGAACTGCCTTCGGGGTCGATGCCATGTTCTTTGGCCTTCTTGCCGAT
>JAZDNJ010000018.1:0-4450 GCA_043800105.1 Patescibacteria group bacterium | reverse complement strand
TCAAAACCCGTCCCATCCGCTGATGCCGGGGAAGGAGATGAAACAACCTATTACTTTCTCACCGACCATCTCGGCTCTGTGGACGCTGTTTTAGATGAAGACGGAAACGTGGTTGAAAGACGTGACTATCTTCCCTACGGCCAGGAAAGATTTATTCATGAAGAACTGAATGCCCCAGATACCCCCCAGAAGTTCACCGGAAAGGAACTCGACCCTGAAACCGGTCTGTACTACTATGGTGCCAGATACTATGATCCGGTCACCGGCAGGTTCATCACAATGGATCCTCTTCTTCTGAACCTCGATAAAATGTCACAGGCCCAGAGGAACGCTTTTTTAAGCAATCCTCAGAACCTCAATATGTATTCCTATGTTCAGAATAATCCTGTGAGGTATACGGATCCGACGGGGATGTGGGGAGAGGATGTGCATAATTATTTAACACTGTATTTAGCCGTGTCCGCCGGTCTTAACTTTGAGCAATCAAAAACAATTGCAACGGCCGATCAGTATGCGGATGAAAATCCGTTGACTTCACCTGGCAACAGGGACTCTATAGAAGGAAGGGTTACTGCCGTTGTAAATGCTCTAAATGGCACAACAAATTATTATCATTTCACAACAAAGGAAGAAGCGTTAAATCGGATTGCTGACGCCATATCCTCACAGAAACTGGAAAGTTTTGGTACCGCTTTGCATAGTTATCAGGATACTTACTCACATGAATACTTAAATATTCCAACCCATTTTATTGCCAAATCACTTCCTGATATAACCGAGTTACGGCCCGGAAGGGCGGAAGATACGGCTAGGGATACTTTCTATCTGTTGCGGGGGCTCAAATTCGCGCTCGACGGTTCGGGTGATTTAACGGCTGATGAATATTCCGCCGTCACGGACTCCATGTGGGAAGCTTTGAGTCCTATTGTTGAGGACTATCTTGGAGCCACCGATAAGTCCAATACGGTTATCGGTAAGTTTCAGCAGAAACTGGAAGCGAACAAAGAAAAGGAATAGGTTTGAGGTATAATCATTTCGTAACTTGCCGCAAATGAAAAATATTCACGTCATACTAAAGCCCACTTATTATTATCTGATTGTTCTGGCGGTATTCTATTTTTTCAGGGATGTTCTGCTTTTTCCCAGGACGGAACTGTGGCTTTCAGTACCTTTTAATCTGACGGTAGAAGTTATAATGCCTTTAGTATTGTTTATCGTTAATCTGATCCTGATACGCATGCACTACAAAAATGCCAGGCGAATATATGTATTTGTGATTACCGGTATTCCAGGTTTTCTGATTGGGACACAGGCCGCTTACGGGTTTATTGGAGGAATACTTAGTGGTAAAGCTGGATTTCTTCTTTTGGATCAGATCACAATTATATTTGTTGGTTTGTTGTTCGGCTCAGTTTTTGGTTTAATCGGCATCCTTCTGAATAAAATCATCACAATGCTGAGTGTAAAGTGAATTCTGCCTGCTGACGCTTTGCAATTGATAACTTCAGATTAATCTTAAGCTTTACATAAAGTTCGTCTTTTGCTAGTCTTTTTGAGCTTGTGAAAGGAATAAAATCCGATTTTATGCATTTAAACGAAATGGCCAGAGAGCTCCAGATCACGACGCAGGAACTGCGTCGGGAACTCGCGAAAACCAATTTCGGCATCAGTCCGGGAGCTCATGAAATCGACGATAACCTTTCGATGGGGATCATACGTTTCCTGAAAAGTAAGATTAAACCCACTCTCAAAAACAGGCGCGTGACGGTCATTATGAAAGATGGTTCAGTGGCCAAAAAGAAGGAAGAGGGAGAAGAAGAGTCTAAAGAAAAGAAGGAAGGAAAAGAAGCCAGGAAACCGGTCAGGCGTGCCATGACCAAAAAGGAAAAAGAAGAACTGGAGGCCAAAAAAAGGCGTGAAACGGAAGCGAAGGAGAAGAAAGAAGAAACGGAAGAAAAAAAAGCCGACCGGAGTTATATTCCCAAAAATGTACCGCGGGCCGTTTCCGATGGCGGCAAAGCGCTTCATGTGTCCCGGCGGATAGAAATCGGCGCTGTGGAAAAGCGGAAAGACGGAGGGGTGGAACTGCCTAAGACTTATTACAAAAGCAAAAAGAAGAAACGCGGAAAACATGTAAGCCATGAGCCGGGGGATGATCTGGAGATCATCAGCAGGCATCCAGGCCGAAAAATCAGGATAGCCAAAGTGTCTTATCAGGAAGAATTGGCCGATGATCTGAGTGCAGAAGAGATTGAAATCATGAAGGCGCAGGATCGCGAACACTTCCGCGCTCAGAAGAAAAACCGCGCCATCAGCCAGAAGCGCGGCCCAAAAGAACAACCGCAGATTAAACCGAAAACCGGTGTTGTCGAAGTACCTTCAATTATCAGTCTGAAGGAATTCGCCGAAAAAGCCGGCCTTTCCGTCACGGCGATTATTGCTATCCTGCTCAAAAACGGCATGATGGCGACTATCAATCAGCAATTGGATTTTGACACGGCCGCCATCGTGGCGGCTGAGCTCGGAGTGGAAATCAAAAAGAAGGAAGAAGAAGCCAACGTCCAGGATCTCTTTGAAGGCGATTTATCCAAATTGCTGCAGGATGAAAAGAAGAATCTCGTTACACGCCCGCCCATCATAAGTATCATGGGGCACGTTGATCACGGGAAGACCAAACTGCTCGATTACATCCGTAAAAGCAATGTTGTGGCGGGTGAGGCTGGAGGGATCACACAGCATATCGGCGCCTATCAGGTGGAAAAGAACGGCCATCTGATTACTTTTTTAGACACGCCCGGACACGAGGCTTTTACCAGTATGCGCGCGCGCGGAGCCAAGGCGACCGACATCGCGATTCTGGTGGTGGCGGCCGATGAAGGAGTGAAGCCTCAGACTGTAGAGGCCATCAACCACGCCAAAGAAGCGGGTATTCCGATCATCGTGGCCATCAATAAAATCGACAAGCCAAACGCCAATCCTGAAAAGGTGAAAGGCGAATTGGTTGAATACGGACTTCAGTCTGAAGACTGGGGAGGCAAAAACATAATGGTGCCCGTTTCCGCGCACACCGGAAAGGGGATAGACACCCTGCTTGAAATGATCCTGCTGGTGGCGGAAATGGAAGACCTGAAAGCGAATCCAAACAGGCCGGCGGTAGGAACCGTCGTTGAATCCCATCTTGATAGCGCCCTGGGTCCGGTGGCCACTGTTCTGGTGAATACGGGTACCCTTCGGGTGGGGGACAGCGTGGTCGTAGGAACTTCCATCGGTAAAATAAAGGCCATGCATGATCACAAGGGCAGAAATCTTGTAACTGCGCCTCCTTCCGCGGCCGCCAGGATTTCCGGACTTTCGAAAGTGCCCCAGGCCGGCGATATTCTGCAGTCTTTCACATCAGACAAAATAGCCAAAGAAAAAGCCCAGAAGCTGGTACAAATGAACGCCGCCCGTGAAGAAAGGATGAGCGGTTCTATGGTGGAACGTCTGGTGTCCGGTATCAGTTCCGGTGAAATAACATTCCTGAAGATCGTGCTCAAGGCTGACACCAAGGGCAGCCTGGAAGCCATCATGCAGTCCCTGCAGAAAATCAAGGGGTTTGATGTGGCCATCAAAGTGATCCACTTCGGTGTCGGCAATTTTGCGGATACCGATGTCATAATGGCCAGCGCCAGCCAGGCTCTTCTGGTCGGTTTCCATGTGAAGGCGAGTAGCCATGTGATGAAACTGGCGGAAAAGGAGGGGGTGGATATCAAGACTTATGACATTATTTATAAGCTGATCGAAGACATGAAGGCGATTTTGTCCGGAATGCTGACTCCCGAAATCAATGTGGTTGAACTGGGCAAGCTTGAAATTAAGGAAATTTTCCTGAACAAGAAGAAATGGATGATCGCGGGCGCCAAAGTCACCGACGGCAAGGTGGAGGCCAACGCGATGGTCCGCGTAATGCATGACGGGGAAACTCTTTTTGAAACCAGGCTTGAATCACTTAAACACGTTAAGGAAGACGTAAATGAACTGGAAAAAGGGTCAGATTGCGGAATCAGAATCTCAACACCGAAACCCGTGGAACCTGGCGATATTTTGGAAGTGTTTAAGATTGAAAAGATCGAAAGACATCTGGACTAGCCAAAGGTCATTCGTTTGTGTTACAATTCCAGCCAGCTATAACATAAAAATAAAACAATGAAGAAGTTATATTTGGTAAGTACGATCATTGTAGCGGTACTGATACTGGTTCTCGCTTTTGCGCAATTCGGATCCACGTGTGTTTGGTACCTGATAGGTACAAACACACATCCCGTTATGGTACTCCTTTGGGTGGCGGGACTGGGAGCGACATCCAGCTCCTGACGGAGGAGGGTGGCGCAGGAGTGAAACGTGCGCAAGGCGGCGGCGCGGTCATCGGTGAGGGCGAAGAGGCGCATGAGGGTGCGATAGACCTCCTCGC
>JAZDNJ010000091.1:0-19421 GCA_043800105.1 Patescibacteria group bacterium | reverse complement strand
AACTTTCATGCCTTCGCGGGCGTCGAAATGCTGTTCGGCATCAAGTCCTTCCAATAGAATACCTTCGACCTCCGGGGCAACATTCATTTTAATGCCCTCTCTGGAACGCAGATCTTCCAGTTCACTCTTTAAGCGGGAACGGAAGTCTCCGCGATAAGGGTTGCCGTCCTGGTCACAGACATTTGCAAACACGATGACTTTACCGGCGCCGAAGACGTCGGCAGGGGCCCATCTGAATGAAGTCCAGTCGATGTGGAACCTAAGGTCGGATTTATCAAGCGAGCTAAAGCCGCTGATGGATGATCCGTCGAAGGTCAGGTTGTCCCCGGATTCCAGAATGTGCGCCTTATCGTAATCAAGGCTGTGCAGTACTCCTTCCATGTCCGAGAAATATACGGTGAGGGCTTTGACCTGATTTTCTTTTTCCAGTTTACCCAGAATATCTTCTTCCAGTGTATTCATATCATCCGGGTCGCCTTTTTCAACCCGGTCGCGGATACTTAGATTTCGTTCTTCAAGTTCTTCGTAGGATAGTTGCAGGTAGTCCTCGCCGGCATTCCTAAAACGGGGAGTGCGCTTTGGAGCAGGAGGAAGCATGCTTTCGAAACGCTGTGTTTCATTTGATGGCTTCATGTGATTTCAGTTAGGAATTTTGGAATTTGAAGGTGTCAGGATACATCAAAAAACTTTTTGAATGCAAATCCAAAAAGTGGAGCCGTTACCCGGGATTGAACCGGGGACCTCATCCTTACCATGGATGCGCTCTACCAGCTGAGCTATAACGGCTTGCCGCATTAAATTACATGAAGGCGACTTTTTTAGTCAAGAGCTAAGCGGATTTTTTTCTGTCAACGGCAAATCCTTGAAACATGAACACAAATTTGATTCAATGTATCCGAAAATAAAAATAAAAACTCGAGCCTGAACGCTTAGCTCTGTGCATTAACTCGTTCAGCTTGCATAAGGGATATGGTTTTACATTCGGCATCCCCGGGTCGGCCTCTCCCACTTAAAAGCAAGGATTAAATAGCACGGAGCGAATGTCAGAATTGGGGTTTTTATTTTTGGCTATCCGAAAAAACGACGCAGGCCATAAAACAGAGCGATAACAAATACGATGAGTGCTGTTCTTTTAAGTTTTTGTTTCAGTTCGTAGGGAAAAGGGGAGTGTGACTGATCCGTTTTGTCCACCAGCTGTCTGATCTCGGCCGGCAGCTGAGCAAGTTCAGTCACCTGAATCTCTGTTGGTTTGAGCGTGCTGTCGCCAGCCTTGCCGTCGTCTGTTTTTCTTTTAACGGTTATTTTGCCCGTTTCGCGGTTAATTCTAATGTCCCAGTTGTCTTTGATTTCCTGCCAGTTTTTCTGAACAGGAAATTCCTTCGCTATTTTACTCAATTCTGTGAGGGAATGCCCTTCAGGCAGCCGCTCTGTCACTTTGCCTATCAAGGATTTGATGGCGAAGACTATAATTCTGAAAATCAGAAGAAAAAATATTATCGACAGAACCGGAAAAAGCAGGCTGCTCAGGATTTCCTGATCAAGATCGATGGACGTGCCGTTTAAAGCAAAGGTCATAACAAACAGTTTATTTGTTTCAGTGCTGAAAGCGATTAAGATGGCGGAGAAAGAGGGATGCTCTCCTTCGTCGAGGACTCAAATATTCGTCATTTCATTCCTCATTTTTCGTCTCGAACCCCCCTGCCCTTCGAATCTCAGAATACCAAATTACTTTTTACAAGTAACTCAGTAGTTGAGTTGGCGGAGAAAGAGGGATTCGAACCCTCGGTCCCGCTAGGCGGGACAGCGCTTTTCGAGAGCGCCCCGTTCGACCACTCCGGCATTTCTCCCTGATATTCGGATTCTACAGAATTTTCCCTTCTTTCCGCAATTGAATCATCAGGGCGTCGAAATCAGTTTGAGGTTCTTCAGCATCACGGTTATCGGCCGTATCGGCAACGGGCTCCTCTTCCTGGCAGTTTGCTTTAACAACAGCGGCTTCTTCGTCACTGAATACCTGTCCCAGATCTGTAATATTTGCTCTGCTGGTCAGCTCCTGCAACAGCCGGATGGTAATTTCTCTTGTTTTATCCTGATGTGCTTTGGGAATTGTCGCGATTAAGGCTTTCAGATCAAGACGTACGTGCGCGATGTGAAGCCGCAAATCACTTGGATTTATTTCCGCCTTTTTCATTTGTTCCGGAGAGGCGGATGTGCCTGGCCCGGCCTGGAAGATGCCCAGAAGATTTTTGTTATTTCGGACGGATTCATGAAGTGCTTTGACGGCCCATTCATAATCCTGCCTGATCATTCCGAAGTCACTGGGCTGTATGTCCAGCGCCGCATCCTCAAGATCACCTTCCGTTCTGTAAATCCGGGTCATTTCCTCCAGAATTTCCATGTATTTTGAAAGTTTCATAGGATTGAAGATTATTTGCTAAGTGTTTTACTGTACCACAAATATCCGTGCGGGTTTAGTGCGGACTTAACTTTAATAGAACAGCTGGCGGAGAGAGAGGGATTCGAACCCTCGGTAGAGTTACCCCTACACTCGCCTTCCAAGCGAGCCCATTCGACCACTCTGGCATCTCTCCGGATAATTGAAAGGGATAGCAGACTATCCCTTAATGAAGATTCATATAATAGATTCAGTTCAGCCTATGCCTTCGAAGCTGTTTTCAGGCACTTCATGCAGAGTTTTTTCTTTTCCGTTTTGCCTGTTTTAATGTCGTAAACTTTTTTAGTAGTCAGATTAGGCAAAAAACGTCGCTTGGTTCGGCGGACGGAATGGCTGACGTTGTGACCTGTTGTAGGCCCCTTGGAACATACCTGGCAAACTTTGGACATGGGGTATAAATTGAGTATAGTAAAAAAGCTTATGAAAACTATCATCTGAGCAAAGGATTGTCAATTTTATTTCATGAATATCATATATCTTTTAATCGCCCTGGCGGTTTGTGTTACAGTGCACGAGGCGGCTCATGCCTGGGTAGCTTTTAAATTAGGTGATCCGACGGCCAAGATGGAAGGGCGCGTGTCACTTAATCCCCTGAGGCATCTGGATATTTTAGGGACCATTATGATTTTTATCGCTCATTTCGGATGGGGGAAGCCGGTTCCTTTCAACTACAACAACTTAAAACATCCGCGTCGGGACGCGGCGCTGATTTCGATGGCCGGTCCTATGACCAATCTGCTGACAGCTGTTGTGGTCGCGATTATGTTCAAATATTTGTCTTTGCCGGGTCTTTTTTCTGAGGTTCTGCGGGCGATTTATCAGCTTAGCCTTATTCTTTTTCTTTTCAATCTGATTCCGATAGCCCCCCTGGACGGTTCCAAGTTGTTGGGACTGGTTATTCCCAGATCAAGAGAGGACTGGTATCAGCGCTTTCTGTCTCAGGGGCCTATTTACATTATTCTTCTGATTATCGCGGACCGTCTGATTGCGGAGGTCTCCGGCTTTTCATTTTTTGGTACCTATCTGCAGTTTGGATATGATCTGATAACGGCTGGAATAATGATTGCTACCTGAGAAATCACTAAATTCTAATTTTTAAATATGCTTGTTTATTTTCTCTTTGCCGCCGGGTTTGTTCTTCTTATTAAAGGAGCCGATCTTCTTGTTGACGGTTCTGCGTCTATTGCTAAAAAACTGAAAATCTCAAGCATTGTCATAGGACTTACCATTGTCGCGTTCGGCACTTCGGCGCCTGAGTTTATTGTGAATATTTTTGCCAGCGTTCAGGGGAATACTGAAATCGCCATCGGAAATATTGTGGGTAGCAATATTGCAAATATTTTACTGATTCTAGGGATTTCCTCCATTATCTATCCGCTGGCGACCAAAAAAAACACTGTGTGGAAGGAGATTCCTTTAAGTCTGCTTGCCGCTATTTTACTGGGTGTGCTGGTCAACGACTCGCGTATTGATGGCGGAAGTTTTTCCGGACTGACAAGAATCGACGGCATTGTGTTGTTGTCTTTTTTCATTATTTTCCTGTATTACACTTTCGGCATTTCAAAAGTGACCGGAGAGTCTGATGAAATTGAAATTAAGCCGTTAAGCTATTTGCGGGCTTCACTGTACATTGTTTTCGGACTGATCGGCCTGGTGATCGGGGGTAAGTGGATTGTTGACGGGGCTGTGAATATTGCCACGTTTTTTAACGTCAGCCAGTCGCTGATTGGCCTCACGATTGTAGCCATAGGCACTTCTTTGCCTGAACTGGCCACTTCAGCCATGGCCGCACACAAGAAACAAACAGACATTGCCGTTGGAAACATAGTCGGATCTAATATTTTCAATATCTTCTGGATTCTGGGCTTTAGTGCGCTTATCCGACCGCTTCCCTTCAGCGTTGGTTCAGGTGCGGATATTTTAATGGTGATTTTTGCGAGTCTGGTTCTTTTTCTGACAATGTTTATGGGCAGAAAACATACCATTGAAAGATGGGAGGGGATTTTAATGATACTGCTTTATTTTGGCTATATTGCGTATCTGATTGGCACTAAATAGTAGTTTCCGGCCCAAGACAGTGAAGCTTGCATTGTCGTATATAATAAGGTATAATAGTAAATCAGGATATTTATTATTATGAAGTACCTTAGTCTTATTCTTTTTTCCATCATTGTTCTTAGTTCCTGCGGCGGCCAGTCCGATGAGTTTGAGAATATTGCCGGGCCGGACATAAAACCGGCGGTACAGGCGAATGTGATGGAGGTGACCGGGGCTTCTGAATCGGAGAAGGACTATGAAAAGGTTGATCAGATTCTGGCGGATATATCGGCACAGATGAACCAGCCGAATATACTCAAATCCGATATTCTCCGGGGCTGGTACCTGGGAAGAAAGAGCGATAAGAAGTACGGCACGCCCGATACCTGGGTTTTTGCGGAAGACGGAGATAATTCCAAGTGGATGAGCTCCAATATTATTGAGGAAGGGGATTTGATAGACAGCCGTAAGCTTTGCAGAAAAACAGCCGGAACGTACATTGCTTCCTGCCTGCATACTTCCGATCCAGATTGCGAATATGTGGATGAGAGCTCCTGTGAGTGTCTGGCCGGAAGCAAATGGATGGACGGGCAGGGCTGTCTGCTCGTCACCGAGCGGGGGAGCTACGCTTCGATCAATAACTCCGAACTGCAGAGGGGCTGGTATTTCGGTCTTCCCAACGAAAAAAAACTCAATACTCCTGCTGACTGGATTTGGGTTGAAAAAGGCCGGCAATCGGTGTGGCAAAAGCCGGATCAAACTTAATCAGAAAACTGAAAACAAAAATTAAAATAACACCCTCCCATCGCCTGGCCATTCTGACTCTTCTGGCTTTTCTGGTTCTGCCTTTTTCCGTGAATGAGGCGAAGGCCAGTTCGCCCGATTACGGGCGTGAATTCGGATTACTTGTGCATCAGGGAAATGAGAATCTGGCCGTACCAAAAGCAAAGGGTATACAGGTTCTTGAGAGTTATTTTTACGGAAACCCTTTAAAAGCCAGCGCTGATGAAGCCAAACAGTTTATGACCCAGCGTGATTTTCTTCTGGGTTTTGAGAAGCTCCGAATGGAAGCTTCGGGGGAAAAAACAATATTAGGTGACGGTCTGCTTTATCCGCTGACCTGGCTTAATGCCAGACGCAATAACTGGCTTCCTGATACGAGGCTGACCTATAAAACAATGCGCGAATTTTTGTACCGTTATTCGGTTTCGCAGAAGCATGGCGGCATTCCCTATTTTGAGGGCCTTGTGCTTGATAAAGACGAAATCAACACAAGCAATTACACTTCAATCAGGCAGGTACGCGATATCAGCAGCAACCTTTCCGGGCGGATGTCGGAACTCAGAAGGCTTGTAAGGCCAACGAAGGATCAAAAAGTACTGCTTGCCTCACTTGTTGATTACGCCGCCTCGTTTGAACAGCTCGAAAATGAGCTGCGCGCATTTTACCATCCGCTGAATATTCTTCCGGATTTGCCGGAGGATATCCGGCAGAAAATTACGGAGTATGACTTAAACGAAGTCCTGGATCAGATCAGCTATAATTATTCCCGTAACAACGCGAACCGAATTCATAATCTGACCACGGGCGCCATGCAGTTTAACGGCAGGGTTTTTCAGCCGGATGAAGTGATTAACATGGAACAGGAACTCGGAAGGGACGGATGGGGAAAATACAAATTCGGCTGGGTGCTTTTTGGCGGTGAGGAAGCCTGGCAGTTCGGCGGGGGGTTATGCGGAGTGGCTACTATTACTTTCACGCCTTCCTGGAGGGCCGGCCTGGAAATCATCCGCAGATTTTCCCATAGCTCTTACTACAGCAGTCTTTATCCCGAAGAATCGCTTGGTCTGGACGCCACGATTTACCGTGGGCACAAGAATCTGATTATGAAGAACACCACGGATTCGCCTTTAATGTACTATGTGCATAATGATCCTGAAAAGAAGGAAATCACTATGTACCTGATCGGCAATTCACCTTACAGCGATATTGAGATTGATGGGCCGATCAAAACCGCCCGTGGCACATATAAATGGATTCGACGGATGGAGCACTTTGATGGTACAGTGGATGAGGACGAACTCGTTACGAGGTACGGCCTCATGTACTAAAATAGTCATTATGAAAAGACTGGCCATCATTTTTCTGCTCATTCTTTTTGTTTTGTCCGGTTGCGAAAAACCGAAGCGCGAAATTGAAATTCCTATGCCTTCTGAGCCGCCGCATCCCGAAGAAATCAGGCCAACGAGTCCTCCGCCGGCTTCTTAAAAGATTCTTTATGGATTTGGTCAGACTGAATAAATATATGTCGGAACAGGGAATCGCTTCCCGCCGCGAAGCGGACAAGATGATTGCCTCGGGTTTGGTGAAAGTGAACGGGAAAGTAATTACGGAAATGGGGCATAAGATCAACCCAGTGGATGACAGAGTAGAGGTTGATGAAATTCGTGTGAAACAGGAAAAAAGGCTGGTTTACATTGCCCTGAATAAGCCAAAGGGTTATGTGTGCTCCATGAAGCCCACCCGTGAAGATCCGGATATTGTGACGGATCTGGTGGACTGCGGTGAGCGCGTTTATCCTGTGGGTCGGCTGGATAAGGATACTACTGGACTTTTACTTTTAACCAATGACGGGACCCTGGTGAACCGTATCATTCACCCTTCTTCCGAATCCGAAAAGGAATATGAGGCTACTTTTTTCAGGCAGATTCCTGAAGGAGCTCTTGATAAGCTGAGGGCGGGCGTGAAGCTTGGCGGCGAAAGCACCCTTCCGACGCAGGTCAAAAAAATCGGGCCGACGAAAATCCGCATTGTTCTTCGCGAAGGAAAAAACCGTCAGGTACGGCGTATCTGCCAGAAGGTCGGTTTTCCGGTAAAGAACCTCAGGCGCGTCCGGATCAAAAAACTTCTGCTGGGTGATCTTGCGCCTGGCCAGTGGCGCCACCTGAGCAAATCTGAAGTGGCTGACCTGAAAAATCAGGAATAGGTAATCTTCAATTTTCAATTCCCAATCAAGAAATGATGTTTTATTTCGAACGCCGACGGCTGATCGAATCGCTTGCCAGCACTCTCAGGGGGATGCTGGCCATGCATGAAAGCTTTAAAGGCTGGATGGAAGAAGCCGGGGTTTCGATGACGGAGGAACAGTTTTCGAAGCTTGCGAAATACCTTCAGCTTCTCAGGGCGAAGAATGAGGAGCTGAACCTGACCAGGATTACGGATAACCGTGAGGCCTGGATCAAGCATATTCTGGATTCCCTTATGGCGGCGCCTTTTTTTGAAAAACCAGCTATGCGCGTGGCGGATATCGGCACGGGCGGTGGACTTCCGGGGATTCCGCTGGCTATTATGTTCCCCTCCGCCAGATTCACCCTGATTGATTCCACCGAAAAGAAGATGGCGGCGGTGGCGGCATTCTGCCATGAGCTGAACCTGCCCAATGTGCACTGTATTGCCGGCCGCATTGAAGCTCTGGCCCATGAACCCGGACATCGCGAGGACTACGACCTGGTGCTTGCGCGCGCCGTGGCTCCGCTTCGCACCCTGCTGGAGCTGGCCATCCCCCTCATTCATCCATATGGTTATGTGGTGGCTTACAAGGGGCCTGAATATATTTCCGAGCTGTCTCTGGCGAAGAACGCCATCGAAAAACTGCGCTGTGAGCCGCCCCGTGTGTTTCAGTATAGTCTGCCTGAAGAAATGGGGGAGCGGACTATGCTTCGTTTTACCAAGAAAACGGTTACTGCCGACACCTATCCCCGTCGGGATGGCATTCCGACGAAGAGGCCACTGTAGTTTTTGTGGCACATTGATTCACCATTGGTGGAACATTGATCCATCAATGTTACTAAAATCCGTATGACAAAGTATCAGGTTCAAGACAAATTCTTCAAAAGAGCAAAAGAGGAAGGGTACCGCGCGCGAAGTGCATTTAAACTTCAGTCCATTGATGAGCGATACAATCTTTTGAGATCCGGAATGAAGGTACTTGATCTGGGGGCGGCTCCGGGGAGCTTTCTGCAGTATATCAGCGGGCGTATCGGTGAGCGTGGATTGGCGGTCGGGATAGATCTGCGGAAGATTGAGGATCTTGGGTTACCTAATGTCAGAACTTATGTTGGAGATATTTCTGACGTAGAGCTGTATAAAAAAATTGTTCAGGAAAATGGCTTGGATAAGTTTGATCTCATAGCTTCTGACTTAGCCCCTAATACCACCGGAATCCCGTTTCTGGATGGCGGGGCATCTTTGCATCTGAATCTCCGGGTGTTGGAAGTGGCCAAGACGTACCTAAAAATGGGCGGAGCGCTCGTGATGAAAATTCTTCCCGGATTCAATGAGGGTGACCTGATAGGTGAGGCGCGGAAGATGTTTAAAACTGTTAAAAAATACCGTCCGCAGGCTGTTCGCAGGAGCAGCGGAGAAAGTTATGTAGTGTGCCTTGAAAAGAGGTGAGCCTATTCCGGAATGCCTGGTAATTTCGGCTTCGACGGGGCGCTTTCGTCCGGCATTTCTTCAGTCAAATCTTCCGGCAGTTCTTCAATAAATTCTTCCTCTTCCCCCAGCGTTTCCGGTTCGTCGGTTGCAATCTCCGTGTCTTCTGTAACGTCAGAATATTCATCTTCCGTGACACCGAATACATTTGTGCCCGAACTAAAGTCTGTGTTTTTGGTCCAGTCGGATTCCGGCAGAAACCGTGTGCCAAGATAGAAAAGCAGTCCCACGCCAATGGCTGTGATGATCAGTGAAACAATAAGATGAAGGATCGCTTTGCCTACTGATAGTTCATAAATTTTGACTATCGCGAACAGAATAATCACCAGATACAGAACGAGAGAAATAATTCCGGGAATCAGCAATCCGGACATGGTGGTGATTAGTATTGCATTTAACAATGTGAAAACAGTTCCTATCAAGAGCATAGCGCCAAGCAATGTAAAAGCGCTTGTCACTTCGTCGTTGATACTGTCGGTCATTTTACCGGCAATATAAAAAGCCAGTATCTGAAGAAGTATGATTAAAAGTACAAATCCTACGATAAACATGTACCCGTAGGCCAGAATGGTGGTTAAGATCTCCATCTTAGTAAATGTTAAGAAATATTTGCTTTAGAGGGCCGCCTTAATAAATTCACGGAACAGCGGATGGGGTCTATTTGGCCGGCTTTTAAATTCGGGATGAAACTGTGAGCCGATCATGAATGGGTGTTTCTTCAGCTCAACGATTTCCATCAGTTCGCGGTCAGGCGAAATACCTGAAAAGATAAGGCCTTTCTTTTCGAGCTCCGCTTTGAACTTGTTGTTGAATTCATAGCGATGACGATGTCTTTCATCGATGTGAGTCGTTCCGTAACATTTGTAGGCAAGAGTTCCTTTTTTAATGGTACAGGGCCATGAGCCTAATCGGAGAGTGCCGCCTTTGGCACGTTTTTCGTGCTGGCCGGGCAGGAAGTGAACTACTTTGTTTTTAGCTTTCGGCGCGAACTCCTCGGAAGTGGCGTTTTTGATGCCGGCAACGTTCCGGGAAAATTCAATAGCCATCAGCTGAGAGCCTAAGCATAGGCCCAGATAGGGAATCTTTTCCTCGCGGCAGTACTGGGCGACCAGTATTTTGCCTTCTGTCCCCCTGCTGCCGAAGCCTCCGGGCACCACGATGCCGTCGACCTTATGCAGTTTCTTCCATTCGTTTTTGTCGCCGGCCTCAATCCGTTCCGCATCGATCCAGACGATTTTTGCTTTTCTTTTCTGCAGATAGCTGGCCGCTTTGATCGCTTCGATGACCGAAATATAGGCGTCGTCCAGGTCGTTATATTTGCCTGCGAGACCGATATGGATTTCCTCTTTGGACTCCAGAATTCTTTTGACCATTTGCTCCCACTCGTTCAGATTGGGCTTTTTATATTTCAGATTGAAGCGTCTGCATATGGTCTGGACAATATCGTATTTGTTGAAGTTCAGTGGCACTTCGTAGATCGATTTAACCGTAGGCGCGGGAATGACCGCTTCAAGCGGTACGTCACAGAAGTTGGAAACCTTTAATAAGTGCTTCTTTTCGATTTTGGAGTCGGCCCTGAGCATGATCATGTCGGGGTGAATACCCATTCCCTGAAGCGTTTTAACAGAAAGCTGGGTGGGCTTGGTTTTTAGTTCGTTCGATGATTTCAGGTAGGGGAGCAGGGTCAGGTGTATGAACATTACGTTTTCTTTTCCCTCCTCATTTCTCATCTGTCTGAGGGCTTCAAGGAATGGCTGACCTTCGATGTCGCCGACAGTGCCGCCGATTTCGCAGAGGATGATGTCGCACTTCGATTTTCTGGCAGCTTCCCTGATGCGGTTTTTTATCTCGTCCGTGATGTGCGGGATGATCTGGATGGTGCCGCCGAGAAAGTCGCCCTTCCTTTCTTTATCGAGTACTGTCTGATAGACCTGACCGGTCGAAAAACTGCTGCGCCTGGAAAGCGGCACGTCAATAAAACGTTCGTAATGGCCAAGATCCAAATCCGTTTCGGCTCCGTCATCTGTCACAAACACCTCGCCGTGCTGAAATGGACTCATGGTTCCGGGATCGACGTTCAGGTAAGGGTCAAGTTTTTGCGTGAACACGTTAAAGCCTGAGGCCTTGAGCAGATTGCCGATGGACGATGAGGCAATGCCTTTCCCGAGTGAGGAGCACACACCGCCGGTGACAAAGATGTATTTGGCCATAACTTTTTAATTACGAATTACTAATTACGAATTTAATATCTGAGTCCGGTTGCAGTTCGAACTTTTTCAAGTGTCTTTAGGGTAATTTTGCGGACTTTTTCGGCTCCTTCCTCAAGAATTTCTTCGACTTTCTTTGGATGCGCGGTAAGTTCCGTCCGCTTTTTCTGGAAAGGTTCAAAAGTTTTCATGATTTTTTCCAGAAGAGCTTTTTTCGCGTCGCCGTAACCAATGGTGCCTTTGCGGTACGCATCGGCCATGCCGGCGCGTTCCCCGGCAGTGGCAAACAGTTTATACAGAGCGAAAACGTTGCAATGGTCCGGATCCTTTGGTGAATCGACCCCTTTACTGTCGGTGACGATGCTCATGACGGCTTTTTTGATGACGGATGATTCGTCAAAAATGGGGATGGTATTACCATAGGACTTGGACATCTTCTGTCCGTCTATTCCCGGTACAACGGCTACATCTTCCAGAATATCAGGTTCTGGAATCGTGAAGACTTCGCCGAACTGATTGTTGAATTTGATTGCCAGGTCGCGGGCGATTTCGACGTGCTGTTTCTGGTCTTTCCCTACCGGTACCAGCTGGGCCTGGTTGATCAGAATATCCGCTGTCATCAGTGCGGGATAACAGAAAAGCCCTAAATTAGGCTGAATACCTTTTGCGATTTTGTCTTTGTAACTGTGGGCCCGCTCCATCAGCCCCATGGGCGCAAGGCAGGAAATGATCCAGGTGAGTTCGGCGACTTCCGGCACATCGGACTGTACCCAGAAATGACATTTTCCGGGGTTCACACCAAGCGCCAGCAAATCGGTGGCGGCTTCCAGAGTCATCGCTTTCATCTCATCCTTATTCTGAAGCGTCGTGAGTGAGTGCAGGTTGGCGATAAATAAAAAGAGGTCACTGGATTCCTGGTACTCGACCATTCTTTTTATCATTCCGAAGTAATTTCCAATGTGGAGTTTACCGGAAGGCTGGATTCCAGACAGGACCCTTTTTTTCATTAAAATTTGTATTTATGTAAAGATTATCAGATTGGCGAGACTATGGTCAAATCCAAATGTCCGATGTATGATTTTTAATGTCTAATTTGGTCATCGGGCATTAATCATGAGGCATTACATCTTTAGTTATGAGAGTCTGGCTCACAGGGAAGTCGCGGAATTAACGGGGGCGACACTTAATTTTGTGCCGGCCGTACTCACGGGATATAAACGGAATTTTCGCGCTCTTTCCAGATCCAACGGTTTTGCGGCCGCCGGCATTGAAAAGGACAGGGAAGCGGAAACTCTGGGGATGCTGGTACAGGTGCCGGAAGAAGAGCTTTCCAGGTTTGATGAAAGAGAGCGCCTTTATGATCGCGTTGAACTTAATAAACGGCAGATTAATCTGCTTTCCGGTGAACCTGTTCCGGAAGGGCGCTATTATTTATATGTGCCCAGAAGTTCCCATCCGCCCACCGAAGAACTGCCGCTTGCCCAGAGTTATATTGATGTGATTTTAGCGCCTTTAATTGCCCTGAATCCCAATTGGGCGATAACTGTGGCGAAAACGATGGGCGATTTGGACAGGCCATGGGTAAATGACCGGAAAATTCCTTTGTATTCCAGGTATCCAACCGGCATTGACGGCGATGCTGTCGATAAAATATTGATGCAGGCAGTCCCGGATGAATTGGCGAAAAGACGTGATGCTCAGGACTTTCGTGTTAAGCCCGAACTGGTAAGGTCAATCCTGTCCACGATTCGTTTTTTTGATCTTTTTGATTTCCCTCTGACTGCCGAGGATGTGATGGACTACCTGTATAAATATAAGAAACCTTTGCACATTAAAGAGCTAAGGGCCACGCTTGACCATCTGGCGGAGAACGGGAAGCTGGTTGAGATCAAGGGGTATTTTGTCTTAACGGGTCGCGAGTCAACGGTTGAAACCCGTAAGGCCCGCAAATTCATTGCAGAGAAGTTCTGGAACCGTACCAAACTTTACGGCCAGTACATGCGGTCAGTCCCATTCGTGCGTATGATAGCCGTCTGTAACAACCTGGCCTACAACAACCCCAGCGAACAATCTGATATCGATCTTTTCATTGTAGTGAAGCCCGGCCGCATGTGGCTGGCCAGGTTCCTGATCACCCTGATTCTTCATTTTTACGGTGTAAGACGTTATGGCAACAAGGTGGCCGGCCGTTTTTGCCTTAGTTTTTTTGTAACGAGCGACAAAACGGACATGCGTGAATTTGAACTACCGGGTGAGGATCCGTATCTGGCTTACTGGGCTAAGAATTTACGTCCTATTTTTGGTGAGAAGGATTATCTTAAGTTCCGGGAGCAAAATAAAGAATGGTTGGCGCAGTACGGGCTTTCTTTTGACGGTTCTTATAAAAAGCATATGTATCATTATGAAGAAGGCCATCTTAAGAAATTCGCGGAATGGTTCCTTGGCGGATTTTTGGGTGATCAGTTTGAGAAACTGCTGAAAGCAACGCTTAAGAAGAAGACTCTCCGGTCGATGAATAGTCTTGGCGTGAACGCTAACGTGATCGTGACGGATGAGATCCTTAAATTCCACAATTATGACCGGCGTCAGGAATACCTGGAAAGGTGGCAGAAAGAGATTTAGCCCCTGTTCGTTTTTATTTGTTCAGAGCTTCTTCCAGCGTGGCGTGGTAGGGAATTATATTGGTAAGCCCGACCAGGGTAATCACGTCCATAACCGGCTGAGAGGCTCCCGCCATCACCATGGAACGGCCGTCTCTGGCCAGATGCGTATGGACTGAAACTAAATAGCCGATTCCCTTGCTATTTATAAAGTCCAGTTTGGTGAAATCAAAAATAAGCTGATGAACACTGTCGTCCGCCAGAATGGGGTCAAGGTGACCTTTGAGCCCTTCGACGGTTACTTCATCCAGTTCACCCGCAAGATGCACCACTTTGACACTGGCGCTTTGTCCATCGGTAATATCTACCGCAAATTCAGATGCCATAATTGATTTTGTTATTTGTATTATCTGTATTTTAGACAGCGATTCTTATTTTTGCAATAAGATCGCCTCGACCTCATCCGAACTGTTGGACTGCATCAGTTTCACGCGGGTTTCACGGGCGCCATCGAACCCCCTGCAGTACCATGACAGGTGTTTGCGCATGGCAAAAAAAGCGTGGTCCATGTAATTATCTTCAAAATATTTGGCATGCTCTATGGCTACCTGAAAACGCTCTTCCTGAGTTGGCTCATGTGTGCCGAAGAACCATGGGTTGCCCATTGTTGACCGGCCCACGAGCACGCCATCCGTGCCGTATTTTTTGATTTTGTTTCTGGCATCTTCCATGCTCCGCACATCGCCATTCCCAAGTAAGGTAATGCCTGCCTGCCGGCAGATTTTTGCCGCCCTTGCTATTTCATCCCAATTCGCTTCACCGGAATACATTTGTTTTAGGGTACGGCCGTGCAGAGTGATGCAGGCCGGTTCTTCTTCTGCCAGAGTACTGATCCAGTCTTCAGTGACAATTTCATCGTAGCCGATACGGGTTTTGACTGAAATAGGCAGCCGCCGGCGTTTTGGTTCATCGGCTCGGATGTTTTTAAGGGCTGTGATTACTTTCGGCCGAATATCGGCTGTTTCCAGGGTGATTTCGTTAGACCAGTCTTCGCAGGCTTTTTTGACAGTCTGAATCACTTTTCGGGCGTGATCGGGCATTTTGATCATACCGGCGCCGGAACCGCGCCGGGCGACTTTGTTGGCGGGACAGCCCATGTTTATATCAATACCGTCAAAATCCAGGTAACAGCACATGAGTGCAACTTTGTAAAAACTATCGAGCTCGACTCCGTAAATCTGGGCGACAATAGGCCGTTCGATTTCGCTGTACAGGAATTCCTTCAGCATGCTGACCGCGCCACGGGCCAGACCTTCCACATTGCAGAATTCCGTCATCACCAAACTCGGTCTGGAATACTTGCAGATCATATGACGAAAGGGAGCGTCGGTTACGCCGTCCATGGGGGAAAGGCCGACGATGGGGGATTTGAGGGTTTCCCAGAATCCTTTAAAAAGCGTCATTTGTACATGAGGATAAAAGCTGGCTTATTTTAGCAAACAGAAGCGAAATAGTCCAAGAAGAATTTGACACATGCAATTATATTATGTAAAAATAGTTGTAAAGTTGTTTCCAATGAAAAACAAAAGCGAACAATGTCTGACAGCACAGGAGTTAACAGAAGTGCAGGCGAAAGTACCCGTACCTGAGGAGTCTCACGTCCGGCTTTCGCCAAGAGTGGAGCTTGGGGAAGATGTGCGAAAAGGTATCATCGGCCTTTTAGGAGGCCGTTTTTCTGGAATGTATGAACTGAGCAAAAAAACTCATGAACATTTTGGGCTTCATCAGGGCAGAGGGCCGGGACAGACACCAGAGTTTCCGGACATTGAACAGGCGGCAAGATCTTTTTCCCCTGATGATTTTGTGCTCGCATCAAAGTATCAGAAACCGGCTTTACTTATCAGTCCACCCGGTAAAACGCGTGAACAGCTGTTTGCCGCCATATCGGCGCATCATCCCTGTGCCAGGAAATGGCCAAGAATTTATGAAGCTGATCATGCAGGCCGTCAGCCCGAAGATCAGTATCGGGGCTACATTGTCGAAGGGGCAAGCAGAATATTAATCAGGCCCGATGACGATGATTCCTTGGTATTACCTCTTATTCAGCGTATTGTACGTAAGCAGGAAAGCCGTGAGTCAAACGAATGGGGAATGACCGGTGATCTTTACGCACTTCTTGCCATGCAGTCTATTGTACGTGGGCAGATGATTGACAAGGAAACTTTCACTGTATTTGATGGTGAGCCTGTTGTTGCGAATTGTTTTGTGCCTGTCGGTCATTGCAGGAATGAAAAACCGGCCATTGAATGGCTGCCTTCCGGTATCGGCAAAATGGGTCACGGAAGATTTCGCCGGGTACTCGGTGGCAGGCCAATCGACGTTTAGCCTGCTTAGGTTTCGCTTTAGGTCATCGTGATTTATAATCTGGTCATGAATCCGAAACTGAGCAAGCTCATTGCCAAATCACCGCAGGGTCCCGGTGTATATAAGTTCCTAGACAAAAAGGAGCTGGTTCTTTATGTGGGTAAGGCAAAGAGTCTGCGAAAGAGATTGCAGTCTTACGTGCGGTCATTGGCTAAACATGCCGTTAAAACCAAGTCGATGCTGGACGCAGCCGAGACTGTTGAATGGGTGGAAACGAATTCAGAACTGGAGGCGCTGATTCTGGAAGACAATCTGATCAAGGAACTTCAGCCCAAGTACAATATTCTTTTTAAGGACGATAAGACTTTTCAGTATATCAAGGTCACGGTGCAGAAAGATTATCCGGAAGTGCTGACAGTCCGGCGGATCGAGAAAGACGGGGCTAAATACTTCGGGCCCAAAACCAGCGGGCTGGATGTGCAGAAGATCATGGAATCGGTTAAACGTATTTTTAAGCTATGCAGTCAGCGGAATATTACCATTGACCCAAAGGGCACGCCTGTGCCGGGGGCAAAAGTGGCCGTGAAGGTGGGCGGAGTGAGCTCCGGGCGCCCTTGTCTTGATTATCATATCAAGCGCTGCACCGGCCCCTGCGCTGGTATGGTGACTCCCGAGCAGTACGGCATGCAGATTCAGGCGGCTCTGAGGTTTTTATCCGGAGACTTCAAACCCGCGATAGAGTCACTCAAAAAACAGATGCAGGAATTTGCAGTGGCCAAAAAGTTTGAGCGGGCCGCCGCTCTTCGCGATCAGATCGCGGCCATTGAACGCAGCGCCCAGAAGCAGATTATAACCGATACCTTATTGACCGATCGCGATGTTGTGGCTTATGTGGAGGATCTTGGAAAGAACTTTTTTGTTTTATTTCAGATTCGCGGCGGTAAGCTGATTGCTCAGGAGAAGTTTATTGCCGAGGGGGGTGAGTCGCCGGCGGAAGTGATGGGGGCTTTTTTGACGAGCTACTACTCTGTCGCCGCAGATATTCCAAAAGAAGTCATCGTTTCGATAGAGGTGGCTGAGAAGAAAGTGATGGAAGACTTCATTACCACCCATACGGATCACCGGGTAAAGATCATGGCGCCCAAAGCCGGGGTCAAAGACAAGCTGATCGAACTGGCGGAAAAGAATGCCCGCAGTTTCGCTGTTCAGTCCCGCGTGCGCTGGATGGCGGAAGCAAAGGGTGAACACGCGCTGGATGACCTGGCGAAGGCTCTTAAACTTGAAAAGCCGCCCAAACGCATCGAATGTTATGACATCAGTCACCTGGGCGGCACGGAAACGATCGGCAGTATGGTGGTATTCAAAAACGGCGAGGCGGCCAAAGCGGATTACCGTCAGTTCAGACTTCGAAGCACTGCCTTTCTGAATGACGACTACAAGAGTCTTACCGAGGTGATGAACCGCCGTCTGAATTATCTGCCGTCGAAACTGCATGATGGGTACGCGATCCGAAAGGCAAAGAAGAAAGAAGCAGAATACGTGCTTGCAAAGTATCCCGAGGTGAAGGAATTCAATTTTGATATTAAGCAGTATTATGTGATTGAGTATAAGAAAAAAATTGTCGGGTTCTGCCGCGGTCACGCCCTTTCCGATAAGGTCTTTGCCATCGGCGGACTGTGGGTGGATCCGAAACAGCGCGGGAAGAAGCTTGGTTATCATCTGCTTCGTACTGTAATCGAAAAATCGAAAGCGAAGAGGCTTTATATGCTCTGCCATCCGGATTTAGAGGAATATTATTTAAAGTTTGGCTTTGAAACTCTGAAAGAACCGCCAGAAGAAATGAATGACCTTTATAAAAAGATCGTGAAAGTGACGGGGGATAAGACAGTGCCGTTGTTTCTGGCCTACCAGAAAAAAAAGAAAGATCTTTCTTTTACATCCGTTCCCGATCTGATCGTTATTGACGGGGGCAAGGGGCAGCTGGCGGCGGCGCACGATGTACTCTTTGACAAGGGCTTAAATATTCCTATGATCAGCCTGGCCAAAAAGGAAGAAGATGTTTACTTGCCGGGACGCTCAGAGCCCGTTGAGCTTCCGGCCAATACCGAGGCCAGTTATCTTCTGCAGAGGCTTAGGGACGAAGCACACCGTTTTGCGATTGAGGCGAACCGCGGTTCACGGGATAAAAGCATGACAAAATCGGCTCTCGATTCGATTCCGGGGCTTGGACCAAAAGCCAGGAAAAAACTGCTGACTTATTTCGGCTCAGTTCACAAAATTCAGGAGGCTTCTCAGGTTCAGCTGGAACAGATCGTTGGCGAAAAGCTGGCCGCTAGCGTTAAGGCATACCTCACCTGAGTCACACGGTGAATCCCCGTAGAATCCCCGTAGATTAATATGTATAATCACCGTACCACCTAAAATAGATACCTATGGCCAGAGTTCTTTCTGTTGTTGCCCCTGAAAAGTTTCAGCAAATCGAATATCTGGAATCCAAAAAAGCACTTGAAGAACAGGGCCATGCAGTTGTCACTGCCAGTACCCACCAGATCGCTTTTGATAAAGCTGATCACAGTTATAAGGCCGATATTCTTCTGGATGAGGTGATGGAGGATGACTTTGATGCGGTTCTGTTTGTTGGCGGACCTGGAATTCATGCCTATTTTGATGACGAAGATTTTCATTCAGTGGCGCGGGCTTTTTTTGCTGCGGGAAAACTTACGACTGCCATCTGCGCGGCGCCGGTGATTTTGGGCCGGGCCGGGCTTCTGAATGGCAAAAAGGCTACCTGTTTTCCTGCGCAGGCGGAAGAACTGATCCGGTCCGGAGCTGAATATACTGAGAAGCATGTTGAAAAAGACGGCCTGATCATTACGGCTGACGGTCCGGCGTCGGCTTATGACTTCGGGCTGGCAATTTCTGAAGCTTTGCAGGCGGATTACTGATTAGCGTTTAAAAAGCGGTTTGGGTTTTTCCAGTAGACGGCTTCAAGCACTGATGGGCTTAAGGCAAGTCCGTTCATGTTTATAACTTCATTTAATCTTTTTTCCGAGAGCTCCGTTTTTGCCCTGAGCGATTCGCAATAATCACCTGACCTGGGTTCACATTCCGCGTATCTGGTTTTGTTTTCTTCAAAGACTTTTTTGTAGTAATCGCTGACACGTCCGCATTTAAATTGCTGTTTTTCCAGCATATTTTTGTAACAGGCAATGGTTTCATCCATAAAAGTCAGATCTTTTTGTTCTGACTGACTGAGTACCATAT
>JAZDNJ010000087.1:0-6050 GCA_043800105.1 Patescibacteria group bacterium | reverse complement strand
ATTTCAGCAAAGGCTTTAATCAGCTTTTTTACTTCACTTTTTGGCATAGTCTTTTATGTAAATTGATAATTGCCCCATAGAACTTATCCGTATAACTTTTAGTGCAAAGCTTGTAAAACTCCATTTTTTCATCCGGATATCTGGTCTCCATATTAAATTCATTCACCTTAACCATTAATTTTATGTCATCAATTTCTAATTCCATGCCTGATATTTCATATAGCCTACGAAGGTTGTGAATTTTTAAGGCGGGCTTTTTTGTTTTCATAACAACGTGAGCTTTCAGAATCATTTCCAGGATCATGTGACCATAATACAAAGCGTCAGCATAACACTTACTTTCATAAAGCTTTTTCATACTGTTTAATTTTTCTTTGGAGTTATTGATCCAATAATCCGCTAATTTTTTGATTTTTTTCTCTGAAAGCATAATATTCCAAGGGTTTTCGCACCTAGAATATAGCATGGAAAATGGTTTAGCTTAAGTAAGCTGACTATAAAGGGGAACGAAAAGCTTGACAAAAGCTACATTTATTTGATATAATATAAGAGTAATAATATGTAAATTACGTAATTAAGGATAATAATTCAATTGAACTGGCACTTTCCGTTCTGGAGGCTGGAAAAGCTCATTTGTCTAAAGAGCAGTTCCAAAGGCTTGCTGAACTGACAAATACAGGTGAGGGTGTTCGTACCGATGTGACGCAGGTCATTGAAGGTGATGAGGCAGATGCTCCCGAGGAAGCTTCTGAAAAACGTGAACTAAGCCCCGAAGAGCAGGCAAAACTGCTTTCAACACTTGAAACCCGTCTTACAAGTGAGCCCGGGGGTTATAAGCGTCCTGAAGGCGTTAATTTTGCCGAAGTTAAAATCTCTTTAGAGGCACGCCCTGATCTTATGTACAGCCTTGCCCAAACGGAAAACGCGGGAGGTGCCGTTGACATTCGTGCCATCGAAGGCAATGAATTTGTTTTTTGTGATTTTGCAAAGGAAACAGATGAAAGCCGGCGTAACCTTACTTATCCTCAGGCTGAGGAAGCAGCCAAAGCAATGGGTGTGGATATCCAGTCCAAAGAAGGTTGGCGCGCGCTTCAGAAACTTGGTGCTTTTGATACTAACTCATGGATTTGGGTGAAATCTGATGACATTATTGATACCGGTTGCGCCCGGGATGCGTGCCGTGATGGTGGCGGCCTGGTCGTGGACCGTTACGGCGCTGGCGGCCACCGCCCGAACGGGGGTTGGCGTGCCTCGCTAAGAGTTCCAAAAGCTTAGGCTTTGAGCTTTAATTTTCTTTAAATTTTAACTTTAACCCCGATGTACATCGGGGTTGTTTTTTTATGCTTTTTTGCATTACACTAATTTCAGACGGTGAATAGCAACCTACTTTATCCCGCCAAGGCGGGATAGGTAAGGCTACCGTAAGTGTGGTCTTTCAATACAAAGCTTTGAATTCAAAAAGAAGTCTGAAAGAACACCAAAAAGCTTATGAACTCTTAGGATTGAGTGGGGCTTATTCCGAAGTGAATCGGGATGAAATAAGGTAAACCAATGCCTGCACTGTCGTTGCGACGGCAGTTGTAGATCGGACAAGCCTCATCACAAAACCGGTAACGCCCGGAATGCGAACCGTAATGGTGACAACCTGAACGTGAACCGTAACAACGCTGACAACCACAACCCAAACAGGGGTTGACGTGCCTCGCTAAGGGTTTATTTGCTTTGCGCCAGAGCAGGTTATTTAACAGATTTCAGCCATCCGCCCAGCATCCTCCCGATTTCCTCAGTTTGTGCCTGAATCTGGAATACTTTTGTTTCACTTACCAGTTTCAGCTCAAGAAAAAGCCTCAATTTCAAAGTTGATGTTTCCAGTTTGGCGCTTGCTTTAATCAGATAGCCTGCTTTCAGGGGTTTGGGTGCGTTTTTTGCCATGATCAGATTTTCCAGTAAGTCCAGAATGGAGTTTTCCAGACTTAATCCAAGCGAATAGAGCCATCGCTTGGTCAGGCTGTGATTAACTTCTACAATATCTTTGTATACTTCATAAATTTTATTGATGATAGATAGTGACATAGATTTGAGTTTAGAAAATATCTGGCAGAGCTGGTTTAACTTTAAGAAAGGCAAACGCATGACGGCTGAACTTCACGCTTTCTGGTATTACCTTATTTCATCCAGATCGTGAAAAACTAAATGAATTGCGAGAATTCACAATTGAATTCTTAGAAGATTCTTTGAAGCTCCAAATGAATCCTAAAAATGACAAAATCCTCAAGGCTAGGCATGGGTTGCGGTTTTTGGGTGTTGTGATTTGGCCGAACGGTCGGAAGATGAATCGAAGGAGTGTCAGCAGAATAGAGCGGCTCTTATCGTTGAAAAATGTCAGCAGCTATTATGGGTTTGCTCTAAAACATGGATACAGAAAAATAAACAATAAACTTGTATGGTGGATCTATAATTTAATCCACTCAAGAAATTAATAAGGTCTAATCAAAACAATAAAGTGGCATACAACTTATAACTAATAGTTTTTATACGAAATTAATTACCGATAACTCTCCAAAAACAACCACTACATCTGACTCATCAGACTCATCAGTCCCATCTGCGCGAAGTCGAGGGCGAAAAAGGCGATCAGCGGAGAAATATCAATCATTCCAATTGGCGGAATCAGCCCTCGGAAAATGCGGAGGACCGGCTCGGTCGCCTGGTACAGCAGTACGGCAATACCGCTTCTTGGGTGTGGCTGAATCCACGAAAGCAGAATCCGCGCGATGATCGCGAATTTGTAAATGCGGACAACATTGATTAGAAGCACGAAAACAAAATCCATCTAAATCAGTTTAACAAAACTGAAGCATAACTTACATTTTTAAGGTGGCGGTGGGAATAGCGCGAGCCAGATCAATGGCGCGTATACTGCTTTCCAGCTCAGTCAGGTTGTCGGCAATGAGCCCAAGAATGCGGGTGGCGAATTTACACGCGTCAAATGGCGAGGCGCCCTGGGCGATCAGTCCGCCGATGAAACCGGCCAGCACATCACCTGTGCCGCCAACCGTCATCATGGCATTGCCGGTATTGTTGATGGCAATCTCTTCGCTGTTGGCAATAATGTCTTCTGGCCCCTTACAGACGATGGTGGCTTTTAGATTCTTGGACCACTTCTGAACATTCTTAGCCGTTGGCTCATCACCGGTCATATTCAAAAATTCCCCCCGATGCGGTGTGAGTACACAGACCTCAGGCAGATTGTTGGTGTACATCAGGGCGCTGGCGTCCGCGACGGTCGGAACCTGTAAATTCGATAAGATCGACTTGATGGCCGTTTTGGTTTTTGCGTCTGTTCCCAAACCGGGCCCGATAACCACGCAGTCCACCTGTTTGCTGAAATTCAGAATGGTCTTCACGTCCTTACTGCTCAAAGCTTCTTCCTGAAAACTCTGGAGAATAAAATTCAGCGAATAGGTCTTGGCGGCCTCCATTTGGCTGGCGGGTATAAACGGAAAGACCAGATCCACCCCGGAATGCTCGGCGGCCAGCGCGCACAGAATTGGCGCTCCGTGGAACATGGGACTGCCTCCGATGATCATGACTTTTCCATTGTCCCCTTTATGAGAATTTTTGTCCCGGTTAAGCATAATTATTTGGTTTAAGTTTTACGAAAAGGATTTTCCGGAATGATCTGCACTTCAGGCTCAAGGTCGACGTCAAATTTAGTCTTCACGATTTTATGAACCTTTAAAGCCAGATTAATGATATCAGAAGCGGTCGCCTTGCCGGTATTCATAATCCAGTTAGCGTGTTTCTCAGAAACCCGGGCTCCGCCTTCCGCCATGCCTTTACAGCCGCTCTGGTCTATGAGCCAGCCGGCCGAGGGGAAATGTCCGGGATTCTTAAAAAAACTTCCACATGTGAGCCCGGAAGGCTGTTTGGCCACACGATCCGCGACATATCTGTTTATTTCTTTTTGGATAAGAGGCGCCGGTACTCTTTTAAGTTCCAGAGTGGCCGAAAGAATGATGTCGCCGGTTTTCTTGAAATTACTGTCCCGATAGCTGAATTTAGCGTAATCCTGGCCGACGATAATTGGTTTGTTGCCATTTGCCGGGAGTATGGTGGCGTTCAGGAAAATATCTTTGATGCACAGGTCCGGCACTCCGGCGTTTCCGTAAACCGCCCCGCCTATGGAACCCGGCACACAGGACAGGCCCGAAATCCCTCCCAGATTATGTTCCGCGGCAGTCAGCACCAGTCTGGCTGTACTAACGGCGCTTTCAGCCGTTACAGTGATTCCGTGAATGATAATCTTCTCCATCCTGTTCAGGATCACCAGTCCGGGGTAACCGTCGTCCGCGAAAAGAACATTACTGCCACCACCGAGAACCATATAAGGCACACCCTGTTTTTTGGCAAACTCCCGTAGCCCTAAAAAGGCCTCCCAACTTTTAGCTTCTGCAAAAAACCTCGCCGGTCCTCCCACGCGATAGGTATTGAATTCTTTTGTCGATACGTTTTGTTGAACACTGATATTCATACGAACATATTATACAGATTTTTTTCGCAAAGAATAAACGCAGATTCAGGATTGTCGCCCAAGAGGACCATATCAGAAAAACCAATATTGTTAGAACATTGTCTGGGCAATGCCGGAACATTGTCGGAGCAATGTTGATCAAAATAGACATAACCGCCTTAGCTTACTTTTTCGAGAGCGCTGTTCAGGCGTTTTAAAACTTCCTCCTTGCCTAAATAAACCGTCAATGTTGCGAAGTTAGGTGATTTCTCGAGGCCAGAAAGCGCCACGCGAATTGGCCAGAGTACCTGTCCGTTTTTCAGACCAAGTTCACTCGCAATGCCGACAAAAACATCAGAGATAGTTTGGGATCTACTACCATCGCCTTTTTGCCATTCCATTCCTTTTACAACTTCAATCGCCTTCTCAAACACTTTTTTCAGAATTTCCGGTGTGATCTGAAATTTCTCGCGGGCTATCAGTTCCAGTGGGTAATCGGGGAGTTCCGAAAAAAGCGGTGCCAGCCCTTCGGGAATTTCCGAGAGTTTTTTGAAGCGCCCTTCAAAATCAGGGTCTTTCAGAATCTTTTTTATCAGCGTTTCATCTTCGGTCGATACCTTGCCTACAATAAAAACTTTGGCCATCTCAAAAAACCCGTCCACGTCTTCCGCGATCATCTTTTTGATGTATTCGCCGTTGACCCAGTCAAGCTTCTTCACATCAAAAACCGCGCCACCCTTGTGCACGCGATCCAGAGTAAACTTTTTCACCAACTCATCCATCGTAAAAATTTCCTGTTCATCAGGCGTATTCCAGCCCAGCAGGGCCAGAAAGTTAAGCAGGGCCTCCGGCAAATAACCTTCTGCCAAATAATCATCCACTGACACCTTATTCTTGCGCTTTGAAAGCTTCGACTTATCTTCATTTAAAATCAGCGGAAGGTGGGCGAACTCGGGGACTTTCCAGCCAAGAGCTTCAAAGATCAGAATCTGTTTGGGAGTATTACTGATGTGATCTTCCCCACGAATGACGTGGGTGATTTTCATATCATGGTCGTCGGCAACCACCGTCAGATGGTAGAGCGGGTCATCAATGGCGCGCGCAATCACAAAATCGTCAAGCTCACGGGCGTGTATCACCATTTCACCCCGCACCAGATCATTCCACTTAATATCACCTCGTTCAGTCGGTACCCGCAGGCGAATCACTCCTTCCGTCAGCTTCTTATCAGCGCAGGCGCCGTCATAGCGGGGCGGAAGTTTTTTTGCCTGCTGTTCGTTTCTCATCTCCTCCAGCCGTTCTTTCGTGCAACCGCAGTAATAAGCCTTATCCTCATCCAAAAGCTTCTTCAGATCTGCTGTGTAAACATCCGTTCGCTCACTCTGGCGGTAGCCTTTGTCGCCCGGAATATGCACCCCCTCGTCACCCGCGATCCCCAGCTTGACCAGGCCGTTGATAATATCATCTTCAAACTCTTTGGTGCTTCGCTCTTTATCGGTATCTTCAATTCTAAAAATCATTTTGCCGGGCCCGTCCG
>JAZDNJ010000068.1:0-4696 GCA_043800105.1 Patescibacteria group bacterium | reverse complement strand
CTTCATATAACAACACGCTTATGTCCATAACGGATCCGGAAGGTACTGTCCTGGCCCAATCCAGTTCCGGCGCAAGCGGGTTTAAAGGGTCACGCAAATCAACACCTTACGCGGCTACTGTTACCGCGGAAAAATTGATAGAAAAGGTCGCTCCTTATGGAGTTACCAAAGTAAAGGTATTCATTAAGGGGGTCGGAACCGGCCGCGAACAGGCGGTACGGGGGCTCCAGGCGGCTGGCCTGGAATTGATGGCCATTTTTGATACGACGCCCAAGCCGCACAATGGCTGCCGAAAGAAGAAAGCAAGACGCGTCTAACAACACAAAATTCTAAATTTGAAAATTGTTTTAGAATTTAGAACTTAGAACTTAAAATTTATATGAGATATACCGGACCTAAAGCAAAGTTATGTCGACGATTGGGGGTTAACCTCTTTGGTACCGAGAAATACACCAAAATTCTCAGGAACAGGCAAAGTAAGCCTGGCATGCATGGCGGAAAGTTCTCCAAGAAGAGTGAATACGGCCGTCAGCTTGAAGAAAAGCAAAAAGCCCGTTATCTGTTTGGAGTGTCAGAGAAGCAGACAGCCGGCTATATGAAGAAAGCTGTTTCTCAGCCCGGTGACACCGGTCAGAACTTTTTACGTCTTTTTGAACGGAGGCTTGATAATGTCATTTACGTTTCGCAACTGGCTGTTACCAGACCTCAGGCCCGTCAAATGGTGACGCATGGTCATTTTAAACTCAATGGGCGTCGTGTGGACATCCCATCAATTCTTGTTCGCGCCGGAGACAAAATCGAAGTTCTTGAGAAATTCAGGAAGTCCCCGCTTTACTCAGGCCTGGATAAGTTAAAAGATTATTCTCCGAAATGGCTTAAGGTTGATCTGGACAAACTGTCTCTGGAGGTACTGGCGCTTCCTGAACAAGACGATTTAGAAAAAAGCATTGATAGCCAGCTCATTGTGGAGTTCTACTCCCGCTAATTTTTTAATTATAATGCTATGCATATTATCCAGGAAGAGATCGGTTTGCCAAAGATCAAAACCGAATTCAGTGATAAGAATCGCGCAGTTTTCAGTATTAGTCCCCTCCCGTCCGGGTATGGAATGACGTTAGGGAATGCGTTTCGTCGGGTACTTCTTTCGTCTTTGCCTGGTGCGGCTATTACCGGTGTGAAAATTGAGGGAGTGTCTCATGAATACTCGACTATTTCCGGCGTGCAGGATAGCGTTCTCGATATTCTTCTTAATTTTAAACTTGTCCGGATCAAAAAACACTCAAAGAATCCTGAGACCATTAAACTCTCTGTCAGCAAGGAAGGTCCTGTGACTGCCAAGGCTATTGAGCATTCCAGTGATATTGAAATTCTGAATTCTGACCAGATTATCACTCATATCACTAAAAAGGGCGTGAAGCTGAATGCTGAAATGGTAGTAGAAAAGGGTGTTGGGTATGTTCCGGCTTCGCTTCGCAAAAAAGACAAGAAAGACATCGGCCTGATTCAGATCGATGCTATTTATTCTCCTGTGCTGAAAGTGAGATACGATGTGACCAGTGCCCGTGTGGGAAAAATGACCAACCTGGACAATCTTATGATTGAACTGGAAACCAATGGTTCGATCACTCCTGAAGACGCCCTGAAGTTTGCCTCCAGTGTGCTCAAGTCTTATTTTGACCTCTTTTTGGTTAGCGGGGACGATGTGGAACCTGATTTCCGTTCCGACATCACTACGGTGAAGGAAAAGGAAGTGGAGGAACAAGAAGAGGAATCCAAAAAAGAAACCTACACGCCAATTGAAATTCTGAATTTTTCTCCGCGTACGCTGAACGCGCTTATTAACGGAGGTATCGGATCCATTGAACAACTAGTCAAATGCACGCCGAGTAAGCTTGCTAACTTCCGTGGTTTTGGTAAAAAGGCCATGACCGAAGTTTCCGACGCGCTGGCAGCACGTGGCCTGAGCATCCAGGACGATGGAGGTGACATCGAATTATCTTAAGAACCCTAGATTAATATTTCATGAGACACAGAGTTAAATCAAAAAGGCTGAACAGAGATGAGGCTCATCTGGATTCAATGGCCAGAAATCTGGCCACCAGTATTATCCTTTACGAAAAGGTAAAAACCACTCAAAGCAAGGCTAAATTTATAAAACCGGTAGTTGAAAAACTCATCAGCAAGGCAAAAGGTCAGTCTGTCCCTTTGGCTACCCGCACTCTGAATGCTTATTTGTCAGATAAAAATGCCACCAAAAAGCTAGTCCGTGAAATCCTTGATCGTTACAAAGACAGAAATTCCGGTTTTCTAAGAATTACCCCTCTTGGATACAGGGCCGGTGACGCGGCTCGAATGGTTCAAATTGAATTGGTATGATTTAAATTCTAAATTTTAAGTTTTAAATTTTGACTCAGAAGACATTTACCCCTAAATCACCGGCCAAAGCTGACAGAAAATGGTATCTGGTGGATGCTGCCGATAAAGTGGTCGGACGTCTGGCTACTGAAATTGCCGTGATCCTGCGCGGAAAGAATAAAGCTAATTTTACTCCTCATCTGGACATGGGTGATTACGTGGTAATCATCAATTGCGAAAAGGTCCGTTTGACTGGCAGTAAGGAATCCCAAAAGGAATACATACACCACACTGGTTACATTGGTCACCTGCGTCGGGAGCCTTTTGCCACAATCAAAGAAAAGAACCCTAAAAGAATCCTGACCGAAGCGGTGACCGGAATGATACCCCGAAATCGACTCAGGAAATTTGTGATGGCCAAACTGTACGTTTACGCCGGTGCCGAGCATCCTCATGCCGGCCAGAATCCTATTACTCTTAACATATAATCTCACTCATGGCTGAAGACAAGACTGTGAAATCTTCCGACGAAAAGGAACTGGTGAAACGGGACGGGCATTACTTTTATGCCAATGGAAAACGCAAGACTTCCGTGGCCCGAATTCGTTTGTATGAAAATGGCAAAGGGGAAATTATTGTAAATGACAAGCCAATCAACGAATATTTTTTCGGAGAGCTTATTGTAAGTGTGAAGGCTCCGCTCAAAATTGCCAATGCCCTGAAGTTATTTGATATTACTGCTTTTGTGGAGGGAGGTGGTGTCAGCTCCCAGGCGGATGCCGTTCGTCATGGGATTTCCAAGGCTTTGCTCGAATATGATCCGGAGCTTCGTTCTCAGCTTAAAAAAGCCGGCTTCCTTACCCGAGACTCAAGAACAAAAGAAAGGAAGAAACCAGGTCTTAAAAGAGCACGCAGAGCGCCGCAATGGGCTAAGCGTTAAATTACCTGCTCTTTCAAATGCAGGGCATTGTACTGGGTCATTCTCTATTCAGCATTGACAAAATAAAGTCTGATGCTGGATGGGATAGGATTCTCCCGGTACAGTTTTTAGGAATAAGAAAGAGGCAGAAAAATGACAGAGAGAAATGAATTGGAGCAAGCGTGTCACCTGGTGCGCCAGGTGGGTCTGGGTAACGTTCTCGCAGAGCTGGCACCCAGAAGAAAAAGCCCGAAAGAGCTTACCGTTGAGGAGGCGGTGCAAAAGATAGCCGAGGTCAGGGGTCAGGGGCAAACTGTCGCCTTCGCGTCGGGCTGTTTCGACATCCTGCACATCGGCCATGTCCTCTTTTTTGGGGGCTGTAAGAAGGAGGTTGGCCTGCTTTTTGTGGGGGTCGATTCCAACAAGAATGTTGGCGGAGCCAAGGGCTCCGATCACCCGATGTTCGATGAGACTGAGCGACTCCTGGTGGTCGCGTCGTTGGAGGTGGTGGACTTTGTGATGCTGTTCAACGGCTCATGCGCCACGCTTCTTGAGAAGCTCAGGCCGGACTTCTACTGCTTCAGCCCCTTCGATCCGAAGTACGAAGTGAAGGCGAAGGACGCTATGAGGGCCGGGGCTCAGGTGAAGGAGGCAGGCTATTCCCTGAAGGCCTGGTCAAGCTCACGAACTGCCGGCGTTATCCGGCACTCCTTCCTTTTTCCCGGCGATTGGGAGAATGGCCTTCCGTGAATGAGGGGAATCATTAGCTTAAAGACCAACGGAGTAATTTGTGCTTAATTGTACGAAGCCGCTGGTCTTTTTCTTGGTTGTTGATACCGTATGCTACAATCTGAACATGCAAACAGAAGAACGGGCATTGCAGAAAAATGTTTTCAGGCTGGGATTGACCAGCTTTTTTACTGATCTTAGTTCGGAAATGATCTTTCCGGTACTGCCCATCTTCCTGACCTCGGTTTTGGGGGCGAACATGGCGGTGATCGGTTTGATTGAGGGTGTGGCGGAAAGCGCCGCGACCATCTTAAAGCTTATTTCGGGCTGGGTGTCGGATAAATTCGGTAAAAAGAAGCCGCTCATAGTGGCAGGCTATTCTTTTTCGGCCGTCACAAAGCCCCTGCTGGCTCTTACCACCCACTGGTGGCAGGTACTAGTCATCAGAATCGCCGATAGGGTCGGTAAGGGCATTCGAACAGCTCCCCGTGATGCCCTTATCGCGGCTTCTGTTCCTCAGAACAAAAGGGGGGCTAAGTTTGGTCTGCACCGTACCATGGACACGGCCGGTGCGGTTGCGGGAACCTTAGTTTCTTTTCTCCTTCTTCAGCGGTATCTTGGTGACGCGTTTAAGATCATTTTTTTGCTCTCGGCCATTCCGGGAGCAATTGCCGTTGCCGTGCTGGTATTTGG
>JAZDNJ010000036.1:0-3619 GCA_043800105.1 Patescibacteria group bacterium | reverse complement strand
CTTGTTTTTGATACGGAAGGCCTTTCAATCTATGTGAAAAATGTCATAGATCAAAACGCTCTTGACTGGAACTACACATTAGAGCCCTTTTCTGCAGGGACCCGTGTAAAAATCGGAGATGCCGATAAATTTGTGGAAGGGAATCAAAGCTACAAAATCAGCTATCTGGTTCGCAAGGGTATTCGCTTTTTATATGATCATGATGAGCTGTATTGGAATGTGACCGGAAATGCCTGGTCCGTTGCGATAAACGCCGCCGAAACGAACATAAAATTACCGGATTCGGTTAAAGGAAATGAAGAGCTCCAGTTTATTTGTTATACGGGGGTCTATATGAGCAATGAACAGGACTGCAAATATTTTTATGACGAAGATTCGAATACGGTCACTTTTACCGCAAATAACCCTTTGCCCGAGTATAGCGGCCTGACTGTTGCCGTCTGGATGCCTGCTGGAACTTTTACAAAACCGTCCTCTCTGGAAATACAGAGCACTCCGGCCGATTCTAACGTGTTCCTTAACGGAAGCTATGCCTGCGATACCGGTTGCCTGAAGGACGACCTGGTACCGGGCGAATATGAGATATCGGTAACAAAATTTGGTTACAGCCAGCCGGAAAAACAAACGGTTGTTTTGTCCGAAGGAGCTTCACAGGTGGCCATGTTTAATCTTGAGGTCACATGGTGGTATTCATTGCTTAAATTTTTATTGATCCTGCTTGGTTTTGTTGTGGCCTTTGAACCCATTTTCACGTTTTACAGAAAGGGCAGGGATCCCAGAGGACGGGGAACGATAATACCTCAATACGAGGCGCCTGATGACCTGACGCCTGCCGAAATGGGGACGCTTTATGACGAAAAGGCCGACATAAAGGACATTATTGCGGCAATGATCGATTTGTGTGTGCGCGGATATCTTATAATAAAGGTTCTTCCGAAAGCTCAGGGGCGCCTTTTTAAACAGGACGATTATGAACTTCATAAAACGGAAAAACCAAAGCCCGGAGATAAGGGGCTGAGTAAATTTGAAAGTAAATTACTGCGTGCGATCTTCGGGAATGGAGATAGCAGGAAGATCTCTGAACTAAAAAACAAATTTTATACCCATATTCCTGATCTGACTTCGTTGCTTTATGACGGCCTTGTGGAAAAAGAATATTTTCCAAAAAATCCCAATTCCATCAGGGGGTTTTATCTGGTAAAAGGATTCGTTCTGATTTTTGTTAGTTTTTGGTTTATACCATTTATGATGTTTCTGGTCGGGGGTATTCTGCCGTATTCTTTGGCGATTAATGGTGTTCTATCTATTATGTTTTTTCACTTCATGCCCAAAAAGACCGACAAGGGCGTGGCTGCCCTTGAGCATACATTAGGTTTCAAAATGTATATCGAAACCGCCGAAAAAGACCGACTTAAATTTCAGGAAAACGAAAATACATTTTACAAAGTGCTTCCTTTTGCTATGACTTTGAACATTGCCGACAAATGGAGCAATGCCTTTGAAAATGCATTCCAGCAGCCACCCGATTGGTATCAGGGAGCAGGCTCAGGGCCTTTTCATCCTAGCGACTTTGTTCATCATCTTGGCAGTGTTACAAGCTCAATCAGCAGTACCTTCCGTTCTCAGCCTTCCGGCAAAGGTCATGGGGGCAGTGGTTTTAGCGGGGGCGGTTCCGGTGGCGGAGGGGGCGGTGGCGGAGGCGGTTCGTGGTAATAAAACCCGCGGAGATGCAGAAAGACAAAGCCGCAAAATACTTGACATATTTTTTATTATGTTTTATAATTAAACATTAACACAGTTATATTTTACAAAAAAATAAATAAGTATATAGTATATCCCCTTCCAACTATTATGGACCCAAGCCTTAAAGATCAAATCCTCAACCTCATCGACAAAAGTCAGAGCATCCTGCTCCTCACTCACGCGAAAGCGGACTGTGACGGACTGGGGGCTACGATCGCGATGTATCTGGCCCTGCAGAGTCTGGGAAAAGAAGTGGTTGCCGCCACAAATGATCCCGCGCCTGATAATCTAAGCTTTCTGCCTTCTATTAATATAGTGCAGAACTCCATTGCCTCACGGAATTTCGTGATAACTCTGGACATCAGCCATACTCCGCTGAACAAGATCAAATACAAACTGTCTGATGACAAAAAGAACGTGAATATTGTCGTGACCCCTTCCGAGGGCCGCTACAAACCGGAAGATGTGCGCTTTGACCATGAAGCCGGCAGTTTTGATTTGATCATCACTTTTGATACCGGAAACCTGGAACATCTGGGACCGGTTTATGACCAGAATGCGGAACTTTTCTTCAAGGTACCGGTCATCAACATCGACCATCACGCCAGTAACACGGACTTCGGAAAAGTGAACTTTGTGGATGTGGTGGCCGCCAGCACCACCGAAATCGTGCTCGGTTTGCTAGAAGAAATGGAGAAGAAATACCAGAAAAAATTCATTAACGAAGACGTGGCCACTTTACTTTTGGCCGGCCTGATAACCGATACCGGAAGCTTCCAGCACGCCAACACTTCGCCGCGCGCCATGGAAGTGGCCGCCAGACTGCTTGATATGGGAGCCCGCCAGCAGGAAATCATAAAAAACATTTATAAAACCAAAAAGCTGAGCACTTTAAAATTGTGGGGGAGCGTGCTTTCCAAGGTGGAAACAGACCCGATCTACCGGCTTGTCTGGTCTGCCATTACCAAACATGATCTGGAAGAATCCGGAGCTTCATCGGAGGAAAGTGAAAACATTATCGATGATTTGCTGACCAATGCCCCGGGAGCCGAAATAATCATGCTCTTTAAGCACAATGACGACGGTTACGTGTCAGTGAGTATGCGCTCTACCACCAACAGCGCGGATGTGGGCAAAATATGCCAGGAAATGGGCGGTGGCGGCCATGTACGTGCCGCCGGCTTCAAAAGACGTGACAGCAATAATCTTGAATTGCTGATAAACGACACCCTGACTAAAGTAAGGGAATATCAGGGACAGAGGCTCAACATCCATCCGGAGGAGATCAGAGAGATAGCCGAAAAAAAACCCGAAGCTGAAATTCCGCAACCCAAACCGCCGGCAGTTCCGAAAGCAGAAGTAAAACCTGAATCCGAAGCCCTGAAACAAGAGCCCGCAAAAGTTCAATATCTTGATTTTAAAGCTCAGAAAAAACCGAAACCCGAAACACAATCTGACCAAAACAAAAATAGTTAATCAGGGCTTATCAATTCCTCCATCCGACCAGGGATTGCAACGGCCAACCCGGCAAACTCCTTTGAACATACCCCTGAAAAACCCGTATTTCTCCAGGGCCTGTTTTGTGTATTCACTGCAGGTGGGATGAAATTTGCAGAACCCGCGTGTATGCACGGCTTTCGCCCAAAAACTGTGATCAGGCGAAAGGGTCTTCTGATACAGCCAAAGAAGCCCCCTAATAAGATTTCGCGGAACGTGCCAGATGAATTGAAGAACTTTCTTCATGGACTAGAAAAAGTTCATTGGATTGTACTTCACACCATTGATGCGGACTTCAAAATGCACGTGGATTCCGGTAGGTCCGTACACGCGGCCTGACCGCCCCATCCAGGCGACTGTCTGCCCCTGATCAACATAT
>JAZDNJ010000008.1:0-6186 GCA_043800105.1 Patescibacteria group bacterium | reverse complement strand
GCAGATTTCCGATGAAGAATGGATTATGCTGATTCATCTGCAGAAGATTTTTTCGAAAAAATAATTCTTTGATTTGTCAATAGCTTTTTGTCAGACAATTTGACTAATTAGACAACTTGGCTATAATGTATCGGCTAATTTACCCGCCAAAGGCGGACAAGCGCGCTAATGATTGTGTTGAGGCTGCTGTAGCGTTGTCCATAATGGACTTTAGCAAGCCTTTATTTCGCACAATTGTTTTTCATCTATGGCTAAAACTGTAACCATGCCTGGCGGCAGGCAGGCCGCTCCCAAGTTGACCATAAAGCCTACCAAGGTTCTTAATAGTCGACATTATTTTACTGAAACGGAAGATAGCTTTAAACTGCCTCCTCTGATTGAAATCCAGCTAAATTCTTATCAGTGGTTTTTAACTGAGGGGCTTAAAGAACTTTTACAAGAAATATCTCCGATCACCGATTTTTCCGGTAAGAAGATGGAATTGCATTTTCTGAGTCATTCTCTTGATAAATCTAAGCATGACCCTTTAACCGCCAAACGAAAAAATCTGACTTATGAAGCTTCTTTAAAGGCGCATGTCCAGTTAATCAACAAGGAAACCGGTGAAATCAAAGAGCAGGATATTTTTCTTGGTTCCGTTCCGCTGATGACCGATAAGGGTACCTTTATCATAAATGGCATTGAACGCGTGGTGGTTAACCAAATCGTCCGAAGTCCCGGTGTGTTTTATTCACGCAACTCTGCCGCGCCGCAATACTTTAACGCAAAAATCATTCCAAAACGCGGAGCCTGGCTTGAACTTGAAACAGACAAAAAGGGAGTTATTTCCGTTAAAATTGATCGTAAAAGAAAGATTCCGGTTACCCAGCTTCTCAGGATTTTCGGTTTCCACAAGGACTCCGAAATGCTGGATGCGTTTAAAGATGTGAATGTTGATCTGAATAATGATTACATTCAGAACACTCTTGAAAAAGATTCCGCCCATAATATCGATGACGCTTATCAGTCCATCTACAAAAAAATCCGTCCCGGTGATCTGGCCACCCCCGAGAATGCCAAGCACCTGATTGAAGGGCTTTTCTTTGACTTTAAGCGTTACGATATGGGCCTGATTGCCCGTTACAAGCTTAATAAACGCTTCGGAACCAATATTGCTTCCGACATGAAGCACCGCGTGTTCCAGGTGGATGATTTTGTGAATATTCTAAAAGGGCTGATTGAGCTTAATAATGGTGAAGGCGAGGAAGATGATATTGATCACCTGTCTAATCGTCGTATCCGTAGTGTGGGTGAGTTGGTACAGAACAAGTTCCGCATGGGTCTTCTGCGCACCGATCGCATCGCGAAAGACCGCATGACCATTATGGATCTTGAAACCGCCACTCCGACCCAGCTTATCAACTGCCGGCCGATTACAGCGGCACTCCGCGAGTTTTTTGCCAGTTCCCAGCTGTCGCAGTTTATGGATCAGACCAACCCGCTCTCTGAACTGGCGCACAAACGCCGTATTTCCGCCATGGGTCCCGGCGGGCTTTCCCGCGAACGGGCCTCCTTTGACGTCCGTGACGTGCACGCTTCGCATTATGGGCGCATTTGTCCGATTGCCACGCCGGAAGGACCGAATATCGGTCTGGTCGTGCATCTGGCGACTTATGGCCGTGTTAACCAATATGGTTTTATTGAAACACCTTACCGAAAGATCGAACATTTTAAGCGGCCCAATGTTTCTGAGATCACAGGGTTTGTAATCGATGAAGAAGTGAAAAGCGGGCGCAAAATCGTGGCCAGAGTGGGCGATAAGTTAACAAAAGAACAGGCGGGCCAGGTAGTTAAAGTCAAGAAAGGCATCAAAAGTACGGCGCCCTTTGTTATCAAAAACCCGATCCTTTCCCAGCTCATCAATAAACTGGCCGCACAGGATGTTAAAATTGGCCGAAAAGTTCTGATCAAGAAGGGGGAGGAGATTGATTTGGCGGTCGCCAAACAGATTGTGGCCAACAAAAAAATCACTTCCGTTAAGATTCAGGAAAAGCCTCAGAATCTGGTCAAAATACGCGCCTTTATTACTGAAGACATCCAATACTACGATGCCGATGCCGAAAGAAATTTTGTGGTAGCCGAAACGAATACTGAAATTGATAGCAATGGTCAGTTTGCCACTTCACGTGTGGCTGCCCGTAAACGCGGTGAACCGAATTTTGTGCACGTCCGTGACCTGACCCATATCGACATCGCGCCTAAACAGATCGTTTCCGTTACCACGTCGCTTATTCCTTTTCTGGAACACGACGACAACACCCGCGCGTCGATGGGTTCCAACATGCAAAGACAGGCCGTATCCCTTCTCTCACCTGAGGCGCCTATTGTTGGCACCGGTATGGAAGCGCTTACCGCGGAAAGTTCCGGTCAGGCTATGGTGTCCCGCGCGAACGGAACGGTTGAGGCGGTCGATGCCGATCATATTGTTGTAAGGTATAGCGACGGTAAAAAGGAGGAATATCCGATTCTCAGTTTTCAACGCTCCAACCAGGCGACCGCTATCAATATGCGTCCCGCTGTTACCAAAGGGCAAAAGGTTAAGAAGGGTGATGTTCTCATTGACGGTGCCGCGGTACAGAAAGGTGAGCTGGCTTTGGGCCGAAACCTCATGGTGGCCTATATGTCATGGGGCGGGTATAACTACGAGGACGCCATTATCATTTCCGATCGAGTGGCCAGAGAAGGACTTTATGACTCTGTTCACATCGAATCGTTCACGGTGGATGTGCGGGACACAAAGCTTGGCCCTGAAATCGTAACCCGTGATATTCCCAATGTGGGTGAGGTCCGTTTAAAAGATCTCGATGTCGACGGCATTGTCCGTATCGGAGCCACGGTTCACGAAGGCGATATTCTGGTCGGAAAGATCACTCCAAAGGGCGAAACTGAACTGACCGCTGAGGAAAGACTTTTGCAGGCAATTTTTGGCGACAAGGCTAAAGACGTAAAAGATACTTCGCTTCGCCTGCCCGGCGGAGAAGGAGGTAAAGTTGTAGACGTGCAGATTTTCAGCAGGCAGGAAGGCGACGAACTGCCAACCGGTGTTATCCGGCAAATCCGGGTTTATGTGTCACAGACCCGCAAAATTCAGGTGGGCGACAAAATGGCCGGCCGTCACGTTATTAAAGGTGTTATTTCAAAAATCGTTCCTTCTGAAGACATGCCTTTTATGACTGATGGCACGCCTGTCGACATTATTCTGAATCCATTAGGTGTTTCCAGCCGTATGAATATCGGTCAGATTCTTGAAACTCATTTGGGCTGGGCGGCTGATAAACTCGGATTCAAAGTGGCAACGCCCGCTTTGAATGGTATGAATCTCGATCAGATCTCTGAACTTATGCAGGCGGCAGGTTTACCCGCCGATGGCAAAGTTCAGCTCCATGACGGGCGGACAGGTGAACCTTTTCAGTACAAAACGGTTGTCGGCAAGGTGTACATGCTTAAACTTCTTCATCTTGTTGAAGATAAACTGCACGCCCGTTCTGTTGGCCCTTATTCGCTGGTTACCCAGCAGCCGCTTGGCGGTAAGGCGCAGCATGGCGGACAGCGTTTCGGCGAAATGGAGGTGTGGGCGCTGGAAGCGTATGGCGCCGCTTATACTTTACAGGAGATGCTCACGGTCAAATCCGACGATGTGGTCGGCCGTGCCAAAGCGTATGAATCCATTGTCAAAGGCGAATCTATTAAAACACCCAGTGTTCCTGAATCGTTCAATGTGCTGGTGAAAGAACTTAAAAGCCTATGTCTTGATGTGGAACTTCTTAAATCCAAGGGGGATAGCCTTGAAGAAGTTGAGCTTGAAGAAGTGATCGATCACGCTGATGAAGACGAAGCTGTCATTCCCGATACCGACCGAATCAGTGATCTGGATGCAAGCCATGAGCCGGATGATCAGGTGGAGGATGAAATTGTGGGCGAAAAATCAGGCGTGAAGGGGGTCATTGAGGAGCTGGAAGATGAGACAATGGATGATGCCGGTCCGGAAGGTGTTATTTCTGAAGAGGAGATTGATGCTCTGGAAGAGGCTGTTGAGGAAGACGAAGACACTTCAAATAAGTAAATTTTAAATTCTAATTTCAAAAGAATGCGTAGTGTAAATAAAGTTATTTTAGTCGGGAATCTGACCCGTGATCCGGAACTGAAACAAACTACAAATGGCCAGTCAATAGTTATTTTTGGGCTGGCTACCAACCGGGAATGGGTAGTCGGAGGCGAAAAAAAATCACTGGCTGAATATCACAATATCGCGGCCTGGGGCACACTGGCTGAAATCTGCGGAAGATACCTTAAAAAAGGTAAGCTCGTTTACGTGGAGGGCTACCTGAAGACCCGGTCGTGGGATTCGCCGGAGGGGGTAAAAATCTTCCGCACGGAAGTTGTGGCCACTGACATGATCATGCTCGACAAAAGGCCCAAAGAAGGGGAAGGGGAAGATTTTTCTGAATTTCTGCCGGGCGAAGGAGGCAGTGAAACATTTGATCCTGAAAACGCATAAAAAATTATTTTTGGGACAATAGTCCTTAGTCCTTAGTTTTTAAAACTTAATCTATGACTCAATTAAAAGGTCCGAAAAAACACGAAGATTTCGATTCCATCACCCTTTCTGTCGCAAGTCCTGAGTCGGTCCTGGAATGGTCTTATGGTGAAGTGACTAAACCGGAAACCATCAATTATCGCACTCAGAAGCCTGAAAGGGATGGGCTTTTTTGTGAGAAAATATTCGGGCCCACAAAAAACTGGGAATGTTACTGCGGAAAATATAAAAGGATCCGCTACAAAGGCGTGGTTTGTGAAAAGTGCGGCGTCGAGGTGACCCGTTCCATTGTCCGCCGTGAGCGTATGGGGCATATCAGCCTGGCTGTTCCTGTCACCCATATCTGGTTCCTGCGTTCCACGCCCAGCCGGCTTGGTTTAATCCTGGATTTACCGATCAAAGCCATTGAACAGGTAATCTATTTTGCCGCCTATATTATTACAAGCGTTGATCAGGAGGCCAAAAAGGAAGCCCTGGAAAATCTTGATAAGGATTTTCTGATGTACAAGAAGCAAATCCAGGAGGAATTCAAAAGTAAATCCAATGACCTGAAAATTAAGGCCCGTTCCAAAAAGAAGGGGGCGAAACTTACAGAAGACCAGATGGATGAACTGGATGAGGCGGGGGGAGATGTGGGTGATCTGGTTCATGCGGAGGACTCTTACGCCCGGAAAATTGAGGAGCTGACCATGCAGCATCATCAGGCAAAGGAAGATCTGGAAAGTCTCGCTGTCGGTAAGGTTGTCGGGGAAATCGAATACCGTGAGCTCTCTATGAAGTTCGGCCATGTGTTTCATGCCGGAACAGGGGCTGAATCTATCCGCAAAATTCTGGAAAATCTGGATCTGAAGGCCTTTATCAAGATTCTTGAGGAAGAGCGAAAAAGAAGCACGGGGCAGAAATACAAAAAACTGCTTCGTCGTATCCGTTTGGCTTCCGCCCTTATGAAGGCGGAAATCCGGCCTGAATGGATGGTGATTGCACAGCTCCCTGTTATTCCGCCTGACCTCAGGCCTATGGTACAGCTCGATGGCGGACGTTTTGCCGCATCCGACCTGAACGACCTTTACAGGCGCGTCATCAACCGTAACAACCGCCTTAAAAGACTGATGGCCATCGGTGCTCCGGAAGTCATCTGCCGCAATGAAAAGCGCATGCTTCAGGAAGCCGTTGATACGCTGTTTAACAATGCCGCCCGTGCCGGTCGGGCCGTGTTTACCGCCGGCGACAAACGCAAATTACGCTCTCTTTCAGATATGCTCAAAGGCAAGCAGGGCCGTTTCCGCCAGAATCTTCTGGGTAAGCGCGTGGACTATTCCGGTCGTTCGGTTATTGTGGTGGGTCCTCAGCTTAAACTTTCTGAATGCGGTATCCCTAAAGAAATGGCGCTCAAACTCTTTAAACCTTTTGTGGTCGGCGAACTGATCCGTCAGGAATTGGCTCACAATGTGAAGGGTGCCGAACGCCTGATTGACGAAGGCAAAAAGGAGGTATGGGATATTTTAGAAAATGAAACCAAAAAACGTCTGGTTCTGCTGAACCGCGCGCCTACCCTGCACCGCCTTGGGATTCAGGCATTTAAGCCGATTCTGATCGACGGTAAGGCTATT
>JAZDNJ010000005.1:0-8962 GCA_043800105.1 Patescibacteria group bacterium | reverse complement strand
TGTAAATGGTGCCGCGATCCCGTTCGATGCCATAACTGTGAATTAAATTTCTTTTTAAATTACATACAAATATTAATGGTTTTTATATTGGCTGGCAATCTGTTTTCTATAATTTATTTATAATATTATTTTTTTAGTAGTTGTATTACAGGCTTGTATTTTAGAGATAATGTTAGAATTTAATAGTTGTTGTTAAAAAGAGGGGAAGTAAGAGGATTATTACATTAGTTGGACAAAAAATTAGTTAGTTTAACGTTGGACAGTTTTTACTCTGATTGAAAAGGAAAAATCCGGTGTGGTGAATACAAATATTGGACATTTGAATTTAGACAATTTTGTGGAAAATCTGTGGAAAACTTGTGGAAAATCTGTGGACAATTATTTTAATTTGGCTTGTTTTTGGCTTTCGGGGGTTTCCTTTATTTTAAGCCAATTTTTTATTAATATGTGGGGAAGTTTTATAAATTTTTATAATTCATTCTGAGATATCCCCATTTCAAACAGGTTTTCCGTAGACGACATAGCGTTGCGCGATGCTGTTGGGTGGCCAGCAGGTGTAAAGCGCCAGTTCGTTGTTATTGTTATTCTGGACAAGAATATGGTCCTGCGAGGCCGGAATAATTTCGGAATTGAAGATCTCGAACACGTAACCTTTTTCCCTGTAATTAATAAAGACGCGGTCGCCGTTACTCAGGCGGTTGATCTCTTTCAGGATGGTTTTGTAATCGGAATGATCCCAGGCGTAGCCGGATGAGTGGCCGAACAAGAGCATTTTCTTTTTGCTGTCAGGTGGGTTCAGATAATTGCCGAGGCCGTATTTCAGAATGCCCATGGCTGAAGTGGGATCATAAACACTGGCAAAATTAACATCCACGTTAATGATGTTGAGTTTGGGAATGGTGATTTTGTATTCGTCTGAAGTGAGATCGGCGGCGCTGATGTAGGCCGGCAGTCTGTTTTTCAGCACTTCTTCCAGACGGTAGATTATTTCCACAAATTCTCCCCGTGTGATGAGCTGGCCGGGATGATAAAACTTGTTCTGATTGATCAGATTATGGTCGTAGGCATAGGTGAAATATTTTTCAAACCATTCGTCTTTGTTTACGTAAAGCAGTTTATTGGGGGTGAAGCCGGACTGACTGAGGTCGACTTTGTAAGTTTCCAATATGACTTTCAGGGCTTCGGCAAAGTTAATGTGGTTGGCCGGCCGAAAAAGTCCGTCCGGGTAGCCCTGCACGATCTGATTTTGGTAGGAGACTTCCACATATTTTCCGTACCATTCCCAAATGGGTACATCCGGAAACATGACATAATGATGATTGGCCTGTTTATGCCAGTCCAGTGACGCGTCCATAATGCTGGTTGTGAATTTTGATTTGGTCAGTATTTTGACGGCTTCGGCACGGTTGATCAGGCCGTTGGGGTGAAATTCTCCGTTCGGATAGCCCTGGATGGTATCTTGGGCGGTCAGGGCGGCGATGGCATTATTATGCTTGTGGTTGACTGAAACATCCGGATAAATCTGCGCTGAGGCAAGTGGGCCGGAAAGCACGACAGAAGCTAAAAATCCGATAAAGATGCGCTTGGCGAAAGACATAGACATGATAAGAGGGGGTAATTATAGCACTAAGTACTCTCTTGTCAATAGCGAGTTGGCTTAATGAAGCTGTTTTCTGATTTTTTGCGCGAATGGACTTTACAATTGGGTTTACAATCTAAAAAAATTACTTTACAATTGAGTTGACAATTAAATTTTAAAAATGGATTTAGAAAAGCGCATTATGGGTCTTGCCTTAGAAAGAAGCCAATTCACGAGTAAGGAGGTGGCTAATAAGTTTGGCGTATCCAGGCAGTTTGCTCATCAGGTTATCAAAAAGCTGGTCCGGCAAAGAAAATTGCTCAAATTCGGGGTAACCAGAAAGGCTGTTTATGCTCATCCTGTGCACGGTCATGTGATAATCGGTACGGTAAAAAGGAGGCTGGTCAACAATAATCTGGAGGAGCATAAGGTTATGGCTGAATTAGAAGGGGCAAGTCAGGTGCTTGCTGCTGTTTCCGATGATGTCAGGAACATATTTCAGTACGCTTTTTCTGAGATGCTTAATAACGCTATTGAGCATTCTAAATCGGACAACATTGAGGTGAGCGTGGAGAGCGACCCTAAAAACCTCATTTTCCACGTGGATGATTTTGGTATCGGTGTATTCCGGAATGTTATGCAAAAAAGAAAATTATCCTCCGAGCTGGAGGCGATGCAAGACTTGTTGAAAGGAAAGACCACTACTATGCCCCGTTCCCATTCAGGCGAAGGTATCTTTTTTACCTCAAAGGCGGCTGATCAGTTCGTGCTAGAAAGCTTTGGTTTCAAGCTAACTGTCGATAACAAAGCCGAGGATATCTTTATTGAAGAAGTGCGGTCCAAAAAAAGGGGCACCAAAGTCACTTTCATCATTGCAATGGGTTCAAAAAGACATCTCAGTGATATATTTAAGGAATACCAGACTGATCCGGCGGCGCTAACTTTTGATAAAACGGAAATCCAGATACGGCTCTACACCATGGGTACTGTTCATGTCTCTCGTTCGCAGGCTCGCCGTATTATGTCTGGACTGGAGAAATTTAATGTTATCACGCTTGATTTTGACCGGGTACCGACTGTGGGGCAGGCTTTTGTGGATGAGATCTTCAGGGTTTTCCAGAACAAACATCCCCACATTAAAATCATTCCGGTTAATATGAATAAGGCAGTAAAATTTATGGTTGAAAGAGCCTTCTGAGCATCTGAACTAAAAATTCCCGACCTTTGGCGGTCCTGGATTCCACGTTACGCAGGATTTCTTCTCCGATTTCGGGGAGCATATCTTTGCAGTACTGTTCCACCACGGAGCGTAGCATGATTTCGTTGGCTTCCGGATGGAACTGTATTCCATAAGTCTTCTTATCCAGGCGGAACATCTGGTGTTTTGTCTGTTCGGATTGGAGCAGGTTTACGGCGCCTTTTGGGAGGTCAAAAAAGTCATAGTGTAACTGAAAGAATTCCGGAAGTTCTAAATTTTTCAGAAGCGGATCATCGTGTTGACCCGTCTTTGTCAGGGGGGACCACCCTATTTCCGCTTTCGGGGCTTTGTGAATCTTGGCGCCGAAGGCCTGGGCCAGGATCTGACCACCCAGGCAGATGCCCAGTATGGGTATGCCCCTTTCGTGGGTCTTTCGCAAAAACACTTCCTCCTCTTCGATCCAGGAATGCTGAGGCTTTTCATAGGCTGACATCGGCCCGCCCATGGTGATTACGCCGCTCACTTCGTCAAGATCCGGGAGTGGGTCATTCAGCGAGAGTGAAATGGAGCGGTAGGGTAGCTTGAGTTCGTCAAGAATGCCGGGAATGTGTCCCAGACGTTCGTGATCAACGTGACGGATAATCCAGATGGGCATGGGCAGATGATTTAGGTGTCTATATTCCCCCTTCGCTTCGGAAAACTTCAGTTGTGGCGTTAGCAGGGTTTCCCCTCCTAACGTCGTTGATTACTGTGGCTTGGCTGGGGCCGGACCACGCGGACTGTTGGCTATATGATTGATTTGAGGCGGCTTTCATCATGATCGCGTAGGCCTCGCTCACTTTTTCGGGTTCAATAATAAACCGCAATATGTCCGTTTGATGGTTCGAGGTGTAAAAGTAAATATTGGCTGTGCCGAAAAACAGCGACATCAGGCCTCTTTTAATGATTTTGAAGTCTTCAATGTTTTTGGGCATGATTTCCCGTTCGACCGCCTGCCATAAGCCGGTATAGCCAAAGCGAAGCACGCGCTGATTAGTAATCACGCACCCCCCCATTTCAAAATTCACTCCCTTAATAAAAAAATAGGCCGTCAGAATCAATCCATAACAGCTGAACAGGAACCAAGCGGTCATAATGGTATTCCGAGTCGCGCCTGAAGGGCTCAGAAAAATCAGGCCTATGGCGGGAATCAGCAGCCCCAGGACGTAAAACGTGTGGATTTTGAGATGATAGGTGGAGTGGGAACTGCAGTTATGCAAAACCCGTTCATTTTCACGAAGATTCTTTAGCTGAATCTGATGCTGTCTGTGGCTTCCGGATGCCATAGCTAAATCTTAAAAAGAAAAAAGATAAATGATGCCACCAAAAAGACAGACCCCATTGCGCCATATCCGATAATCACGTGTTTCAGAAAATAAGGATTATAGGTGTCCTTTTTTATCTTCCGGACAGTAATCCACATGCAGGTACCCAGGACCAGGAGCAACAGCCCGTAAAATAGAAACCAGATCATGATAGTAGTATAGTTTAAAATAGATTATTTCCTCAAATTCTTCTTCATTTCATCGCGATCTTTGATTGAAACAGGACTGTGATTGTAGGTGATTTTTAATTTGTTGTCAAGCAGAACCAGTTTGCCGTCTTCGATATCTTTTTCTACCAGCACATTGCCGCCAATAAAACAGTCTTTGCCGATTTTGACGCCGGGGTTGGTGCTGGAGTTAATGCCAAAACGCGTTCCGGAACCGATGATGGCGCCGAGTTTGTTCATGCCGGTGTCGACGCGGTCTTTTTTGATGTTCACTTTCACGTTTTTTTCATCAAAACGCAGATTGCCCAGCACGGTGCCGGCGCCGAAAGAAACATTGTGGTCGATAATACTGTCGCCGACATAGTTGGAGTGCATCCAGACGTCGTGGTTAAGGTAACTGCGGGCGACTTCGGTGCAGTAGCCGATGACGCAGTTTTTACCGATCATACTGCTTCTGACAAGGGCGTTGTTGGCGATTACCGAGCCTTCGCCAATGTAGGCGGGACCTTTAATAACTGCATTGTGCAGGATTTTCACGTTCTTTTCGATGACCACGTTGCCTTCGATCACGGCGGATTTTGCGATTTTAGCGGAACGGTCGATTCTTGGTTTGCCCTTGGTCAACTGGGTCGCCTGGGCTTCCAGAAAATGGTTCATCAGATTGATAATGTGCCAGGGATATTTGATGGCGCGCCACTCGCCTTTGTAAGCCTGTACCAGCATGCGGGCTTTCCCTTTTTTGATGTAGGTATCCAGCGCGACTTCGTATTTGTCGTCCTTTTTGGACTTTACGTCTTTCAGGTATTTGGTGAATTTGGGGAAATCGTTATAAATATGACAGACCAGATTTACCAGATTGCTTGGCTCTTTGCCCTCGCCGGGTTTTTCGACTATGTTGGTAAGCAGGCCTTTTGCGTCTGTTTTCAGGTAGCCGCCGGGGAAGTAATGGCTCACCTTTTTGCCGGCGATCACACCATCCAAATCTTTTTGTTTTGAGGCATGCATCATATCTTCAAACAGTTTCTCGTCAAAAATATCGTTGGTGCTCATGACCAGGACGTTTTTGTGGCCGACTACTTTGGCTCCGGCCAGCACGCCGCCCTTCATGCCCTCATTCAGATCCTTTTGTTCCGTCACGGCCACGTTTTTATAACTCCTTAATACCGCCTGAATTTTTTTCAGATTGAATTTGTTGGCCACCACAACAATGTCGCGCAGTTTGGCTTTTTTAAGCGCGGCCACCTGATATTCAATCAGCGTTTTTCCGCTGAACTCCAAAAGGTTTTTGTCCTCAATAGGACTTAGGCGCGTGCTCTGCCCGGCGGCGAGTAAGATAACTTGCATATTTTTTGATTATTTGTGTTTATTTTAGCACAAATATTAAATTACACGGGCAGAGGTACACGGGTGTTAGTGTTAAAAAAGTCAATATGATCCCAATCACATCCCAATCACATCCCGATCATATTGGTTTATAGTAATAGTGCCAGTAGTGGTGCGGAGTACATTCAATCCTTTGACGCGTTCCATAGTTTCTTCGTGGGGGTGGCCAAATTTGTTGTCGATTCCGGCGGACACAATCACTGTTTTTGGTTTTATGGCTTGTAAAAAGGGGGCGGTACTGGCGGTTTTACTGCCGTGGTGACCCAGTTTGAAGACAGGACTCTTAACGTCCTGACCGCTGAGCAGAAGTTCGAGTTCTTCAGCCTCTTCCGCGTCGCCGGTGAGCAGGGCGAGCGGGCGCCTGTTACCATCGCGGATAATGAGGCTGATACTTGTGTCATTACGGTTTTTCGGTTCCCGGCCGATCAGACTTTGGCCAGCGAGCGGGTAGAGAAAATCAAGAAATAGGTCCCTGCTGATTTGCAAATCGTGTAAATTTGCCGGGTAGATTATAGGAATTTGCCTGGTTTTAAGTTCACTTAAAAAAGTTTTGTATATGCTGTTTTCCACGGCAATCCCTGTCATCATTACGGTTTTGACAGGGTATTTCTGGAATATATCCAGAATACCCGCGTAGTGGTCCAGATCCGGATGGGTCATGATGAAAAGATCGATTTTCTGATTGAAGAAGTTAAGCTTTTTACTCAGTTCGTCCACCACTTTTCCGTCGGGGCCGGCGTCAATCAGAATGTTTTTGTATTCCGGCGTCTGAATCAAAATGGCATCGCCCTGTCCCACATCCAAGAAAGAGAGCTTAAACTGATTATCCGTAATCTGAAAAAACTGATACAGGCTTAGTATCAGCACCAGGGCCAAAATAATCAGGGAGAGCGCCCACTGTTTTGAAGAAAGCTGGGGCGCCATGCGTGATAATTATATACATTTCTTCAACTTTGTCAATCCCAAAGTATTGGGCCGATTTTTTCCATTTGATCATTTTCTTCCACCCATTCCTTTAAAGTTTTATCTTTATTATCATGCAGATCCAGCGATACGGTGATATTAGTATCGGCTCCTTTGGAGAGGAGATATTTTACGGTATCAGCGAGTCCGTTACCTGCCGCGACCCACAATGGTGTTTGGCCAAGCGTATCTTCTCCATTCACATCTGCCCCGTATTTAATTAGCAGCTTTACCATATCCAAATTTTCTACTAATTCCTGGCCTTCGTAATCACTCAATCCGGATGAAAGAAGAGGCTCTCCATATTCATTAATATCATTTGCATTAGCCCCTGCTTCCAAGAGTACTTTAACAAGTTCAAGCGAATGATCACGAACGGCAATAACGATGGGTGTTTCCCCATCAGAATCTTTTACGTTGATATCAGCGCCTTTTTCTGTCAGTGCCTTAGCTACCTTCCAATTGTTGCCATAAGCAGTCAAAGTCAGGGCTGTGTTGCCTTTATTGTTTTTTAATTCTGTATCAGCGCCCTTTTCCAATAAATGTGTTACTGCCGCAGGATGCAGGGAAACACAGGCGCTCATTAGAGGAGTCCAGCCAGATGGTATTTGATCATTAACTGTCTTGCCTTCGGCAAGGAATTTGTCAATCGCTTCAATATCTCCCCATTCCGCGGCCTGATCAAGATTCGATGGTTTTGGTAATTCGGGGGCATTTTTTTGCTCTGCAAGCACCGCTTCCCATCCTTCAGAAGTCCCCATCCATGTAGTTGCGGTCATTTCTCCCGAGAGTTCCGTATCACTCATTTTGTTAACTTTAAACTGAAGAGAGCCATCACCATTTTGCATAAAAAGTGTGCGGGATGATTCATCAACTTCAAGGTAGCCCTGATCCAAAACCTCCCCCTTTTCTGAAACTACAAAATAACGCTCAGGAAGGAAAAAAACGGTATTGGGAGCTGTTGGCGGCTCGGTTGGTTCACCTGATTTATCCTCCCACGGATGAGAGTAGATGATCTTTTGCAGTTTTCCGTTCTGACACGCGTTAAGCGTTATTAATGTTATCAATAAAACACTTAACGCAAAAATGGAGGAAATAATTTTTTTAGACATTCTGAATTGGTTATTATTTTATTAGAAGATCTCTTCTTTGGTTTTCCTGCGCTTAAGGGCCTGGTAGGCGGCAGCGGCGCTGGTAAGCACCAATATGCCGGCTCCAAAACCGGTCTGAGGCAGGCGGATTGATTTGATCACACCAACAGACTCATTTCCGGAGGCGTCTTTAGTGGTAATCTTAAAGGTGTATTCTTTACCGCCTTCCAGATTAGGAACCTGATGAGTTGTGGTAACGGGGCCAAGCGAATTGCCAGCGTCGTAGGTCATACCGCGGTCCATGCTCATGTACAGGATCTGGTTAATCAGATCTTTGGCTGTGTTCAGGCTGCTGGTCCAGTTCATGGTGATCACGAACTTTTCCAGTTGTTCTTTAAACTCCAGGACAAGGTTAGTAATGTCTTCGGGTGGCGCTACATCCACTACTTCAGCCGTTTCGCCGGCCGATTCGGTGACTGGTTCGCTGATTAGTTCGGCCGCGGGGGCTTCAGCTGGTTCTTCAGCCGGCGGGGTGACCTCTTCCGGAGCAGTGGCGCTCTGATCTGATCCCAGGAACAGGCCTGAATCAGTGCTTCCGCTTACAATGGGGTTGCCGGCAAGGTCGGTAATAGCCACGCTGGCGGTTACAATGTAATTGACGTTTTTGGTCTGGTCTGCGGTTTCCAGAACCACAGTTTTGTTTTCAGGATCATCGGCATATTTCTGGGCGCTAACCACTTCCAGTACGTTCATCGGATTAATCTGTTCTGTAATAGTGAAAGCGGCTTCTGCCAGCAGTTCCGGAAGCTTCACTTCTTCCGAGAACCCGACCAGCACATGATTCTTATCTTTCGCGAGCACATTGAGTACAGTCGGCGCCGTTGTGTCGGCTTCCGGGGCGGCGGGTACCGCCGTTGGGGTGCCGCTGGTCTCAATACTGTATTCAAGACTTTCGCTGGCTTTTGAATCAATCGCGGTGACAGACAAATAGTATTTAGTATCTGTTACCAGGCTTCCCAGGTCATAAGTTGCCGCGTTGTCAGGTGTGTCCACTTCCACTTCATAGCTGGGAGCGTCGCCGCCCTGCACGGATTTCGTACCATAATAAATACGGTAGTGATCCACGGCATTGCCCTGGTAGTCTTTCGCCGCGTTCCAGCTGACTGTCAGCGTGGTGGCGTCCTTGCTCACCGCAGAAACATTGTTAACGTTCTCCG
>JAZDNJ010000105.1:0-6769 GCA_043800105.1 Patescibacteria group bacterium | reverse complement strand
TTTCATTTAATTATAATTAATTATTAGTTATTAACCATTCCGGTATTAAAATTGTTTGACGATCCAGGCAAGAAAGGTGACCGGGTTGGTACCGTCTTTGAATTTTCTGTCGACTTTGGCGTACCATTTTTCGATATTGCCCAGCCGATCGCTGACGGTGGCAAGCCGATTAAAAGGCGGGTGGTTCACATCGGCGGAAAGAGCTGTGTAATAGGTAGGGCTGTAAAGAAAGATTGCAGGCACTTCCTGACTGATAATCTTTTGTATATCGTTAAGGGTTTTTTTCCTTTCCTCATCATCTTCCAGTCTGGCTTTTTCAAGCAGGCTGTCAACCACGAAATTTTTGAACTGTGAGAGGTTTAGCCCGCCTTCTTTGGTCTGAGAGCTGTGCCAGTAAGGATAAGCGTCGAGATTATAACCCAGATTCTGGCCGAAAATCAACAAATCATAATCCCTTTTGTTCAGCCGCGCCTGAAAATCTTCATTTTCGAGTACTTCAATGACCACTTCCACTCCTATTTTCTGCCACTGCTTTTGAATTTCAAGGGCGACCTGGCGATAAATTTCCGGTTTGCTGCTGGTGATCAGTTTTAAGCTGAGTTTTTCACCATTCTTGTTTTCACGGATTGGCAAAGAGACTGCGACTTCGTTTTCTTCCTTCAGCTTTTTAATGTCCGTTTGATTTTGGCGGCAGGGGAGCCAAAAGTGATTGTGATTGAATCGATCAGTTTTTCTTCGCCGCTGTAGTTTATGGCATAGATTTCGTAAACATTTTCACCTTCTTTAAGGCTGTCAAATTTAGTGGCAGCCACATAGCTCCAGCCGGGATCGCCGGGGACATATTTTTTAAGCTCGTAGTCATTTATACGAATGCCCTTGGTATCTTTCGGAGCGGTTCCTGTAATAGTGATAGGTTCACTGGTAGTAGCCCAGTCCTTTCCTTCATTCGGATTGTTAATGAACGTGACTTCAGCAGTGGAACTGACGGCTTCCGATTTTTCTTCCGGCTCTTTTACCACTTTGTCTTTGTTTGGTATCTGCCATTGTGTTTCAAACAAAGCCCCGTTCGCCTTAGTCACGCTATATTGATTTACCCAGTTTTCCTGGTCAATTTCGAGCAGGGGAGTGTCGATGATTTTCTGCTGTTTGATCGCTTCTATAAGGCTTTTCTTGTCGGTACCAAGCTGAAGGGCAAGACGGACTTTAGTATCTTTCAGTTTGGCCGCTTCGTTGTTGATGAAGATGGCCACATACTGTGGCAACTGGTATCGATCAAGAGTAAATTTACCCTTCTTCAGAATCATTTCGGCATTTTCAGACGGGACACTGCGGATGCCTGTCAGGCCGCTCATGTTCTTTTGCAGATCTTCGTATGAACTAAACACCTTAAACAGGATGCTTTCTATGTTTGGTGGTCCGTCGTAAAAATCCTTAAAAGCCTCCAAGCCGTATTCCGAGTGATCCGCCAGCTGTATCTGTGACACAAATTTGTACCGGCCGGACCCAACCGGCGCGAAATTGAAAGGAGCTGTTTCCAGAATGGCGACTGATTCGTTGATCAGTTTGTGTTTTGGCAACACACCAGCCATTGTTTTTACAAGAAAAAAGGAATCCGGTTTTTCCAGAAGGAACTCAACCGTCCTTTTATCGATTTTATTGATCTTGATTCCGGAGTAATCGTTGTAATTCAGGATATTACCCTTAAACTCAGGGTTCCTGATGATATCATTGTAGGTAAAAAGTACATCATCGGCAGTGACCGGCTCACCATCGTGCCACTTTGCGCCTTCTTTTATCACAAAGGTATATTTTTTCCCGTTAGGGTCCTGTTTTATGTTGGCAAGATCACCCACTATTTCGCCAGTTTCCGGGTCGTATCGTGTCAGACCAGAAAAAATGAGCTGAGTCAGGTCGTTGGCGATGCTTCCCTGCTGAACGTAAAGGGGGTTTAATACTCCCACTTGGCCAACAGCTCCTTCTACGTACACGCCGCCCGGCAGATAATTCATTTCAGAATTCTGTTCGTAAAAAGCCTGGCCCAACTGGTATGCCGAAATAATCAAAACCAGGCTCAAAAAAACGAGAATGATTGTTTCAATTTTTGTCAGATTATGAAGAAGCTTTTTGATGTTCATTCTGGAGGATCAGAAAGCAAAATGGTTCTATGTCTAAACGAAGGCTATCAGCAGGGCATTTGCCATAAATACAAAAGCGAGAAATATTGTGGCCTGATAAATCACTTTCTCGGCCCCGCGTTTGACAGGCCGGAAAGACTGTCCGCCACCCATCACAGCCGACAAACCGCCGTCTTTGTTCTGGGCGAGGATTAAAATCATAAGCAGGATGGAAACCACCACCTGAACTATTAAGATTATTTCTTTCATGAGGATCTTTTAAAAAAACCAATGCGGATTCTAGCACAGGGGACATGAACATTCAACCGGGATTCTATTCACTCGGGATTATTGAGCTGGTGTCGGAATTGGGAGGAATGGTCGTTTGCTTTCCGATTGCCTCTGCTTCCGGAGTCGCGGGGATTGGTGGGGTGGTTCTTCCTTTTCGAGTGAAAGGCCGAAAAGAGATATGATTTTCATGATATTTTTCATTTGCATCCAGAATTCTCCTGATCTCTTCACGACTGGCGCCGATTCTTTCCAGCCAGGCTCTGACTGCCATACTGTCCCTTGTATTAACCATATAGCCTTTCATCACGTCTTCGACTATGATATCCGGGTAGAATCTGCTCAGCCGTCTGGTGATGTCGTTTTCGTTCAGCCCTTGATTTTTAAGTATATCCCTTATTCTTTTTATGTTTTCAAGGTTAGGATGTTTCTTGCCTTTTTTTTGTCGTGTTGCCAATTCGCTTAATAAAGTTCTCAGTCTGTCATGGTCCTGATTTCTGACCATCGTTCCATATTCGTGGAGAGGTTCAAGCACCTTCCTTAGCGCCAGCGCCACAGCCGCTTCCACATTGGAAGCAGGAAGTCCCGGATCAACCACCTGAACACGTCCGTCTTTCAGTTCGGTGGTGTAATGGCGCTTTAGCTCCTCTTTAGCTGAAGCACTTGCGTTAATCATGACAGCCGCTCCATTAACATCTTCCTTAGTACGGGATTTAAAAACAGCGGACTTAAAAAGTCCCATGTCTCCGACGCTATCCCCTATGGCTAAAGCGATCGCATAATCCATGCGTTTAAGTGCTTTGGCATAAGTGTCTTTCTGATCAGCTAATCCCATATTGGATTCCACTTCACCTGTCAGTTTTCCGTTTGGATCAAGTTTATAAGTCATGCCTTTTCCGTGGGTTATTCCGGTCTTTTCCAAGATTGCCGGAAGCAAAAAATCCGGAGCTCCGGTAACAATTACAGGTAATACCCCATGATCCCGCTTTTTCTGAATGATGGCGGGGACATACTCAAAAAATTCACCTTCCAAACCGTTGTTAAAGAAGTCTTTCCCGTATTTTTCCAATTTCTTGGCAGACATTCCTCTGAATGCCAGTGCTGAGATATTTCCGGACTTCTGGATTCCTTCTGAGTATTCAATAAGTTTTTCCTCCTCTTCCATTTTGAGCACATCCCGGATCATTTTCATTGGAATCCCATCAGCAACCATCCTTCTCTGTGCCTCCCATTTGCTTAAATAGGTGATTAGTGAACTCAGGGCCCACACATTTCCGCCGTCTCTGACAAAGTCTTCAGTGTGTTCTTCACGGAGAAACTTGGCAAATTCGTGAAGGATTATATCGTATTCGTTTTTGGATTTGTAGACTGTTTTATCGAAATCGATCAGTGCCAGCCAGTACACCCCTGCTTTGCAGGATTCACAGTTAAGGAGTGTGCGGTTTGGACAATTCGGGTTGAATTTGTCGTATGGAAGAGCGGGGAGAGGCGAAAACTTAGCCGACTTAAAAGGTTGAGTGGTTTCCATAAATTCATCTACCTGCTGGGAAGGGGCCATGTCCAAGTTGGCAAGAAGCGTGCTTAAATCGTTTCTGATTTTATCCATTTCGGATGTATCCAGTCGTAAGCGTGCATCTTCAAGGTCACCCAGGATGACCGCGTTTTCCAGGTCTTCCTGAAATGCCGATGCAAGCACCACTTTAATGCCTTCGGCGGTTTTGACCACAATAAGGTCCGGGACAATGCGCTTTGGTGTTTCTTCGGGGAGTTCCATGGCAATTCGTGTATTTTGGTGTTTATTATAATAAAATTACTTGATTTGTCAAATATTTGGGGTTATAATAATCTCCACAATTTTATGGGGAAATTCATTAACATCTTACTCAATGTGCTTTTCCCTCCCCGATGCGCTGCCTGTAAAAGGGAAGGGGATTTCTTGTGCAAAAATTGTGTTCAACAATTCAGAATTAAGCCGATCAAAGCTAAATCCCTGCACCCTTCATCTGAAGATTTTGAACACCTTGATGGTGTGATTTATGGGTTGGATTATGCTGAAAATCCTGAAATGCAGGCGGCAATAAGTCAATTTAAATATAAGTTTAACCGTGAGCTGGCCTACTATTTTGCCGATCTGGTATGCAGAAAACTGAAGGAACTGCGAATGATTAATGGAAGGCGGACATCTTTTATTCCCGTACCGTTACATAAAAAGCGACTTAATTATCGGGGTTTTAATCAGGCCCAGCTGATTGCGGAGGCGACAGCGGAGCGCTTTGGAGAGGGCGCAGAGGTAAATAACCTGCTTTGTCGCGTTAAAAATACCTCACAGCAAGCCAAACTGAATAAAAAAGAAAGGCGTCTGAATCTGACTGAGGCTTTTGAGGTTACCGGGGATCTGGAATCACTTTCCGGTAAGGTGTGTTTTTTGGTCGATGATGTGTGCACGACTGGGGCGACCCTTGATAACTGTGCCAGAGTTCTCAAAGAAAACGGTATCAAAAAGGTTTACGGACTTGTTGTGGCCCGGGCCTTTAAGTAAGATGGAGCGTAAGTATGAAAAAGAAAAAAGTTTACGTTCTTGCGCATAATATACGTTCGCTCCACAATGTGGGGTCAATTTTCCGTACCTGTGACGGGGCCGGCGTGTCAAAGCTCTATTTAACCGGATATTCCGGGGTGCCGCCGCGCAAAGAAATCACCAAAACCGCGCTTGGCGCGGATGAGTCCGTGGCCTGGGAGTTTCACAAAGATCCTGTTACCGTGCTTCAGACGCTCAGGGAAGACGGAGTGCAGATTGTATCTCTGGAAAAGACTAAGAAAAGCAAGGATATTCAAAAATTCAGGCCGAAGTACCCCGTCTGCATGATCATCGGCAATGAGATTGATGGCGTAAAGCAAGGCTTGCTGGATTTGTCGGATGCCGTGGTGCATATTCCCATGCACGGCAAAAAGGAATCTCTGAACGTGAGCGTGGCGTTTGGTATCGGGATTTATTCGCTTGTTTAGCACCTGAACTTTTTCTCGCAGATAGTTTTAACATTACCCCGCACATTCATGTCTACAATAATGTGAGCTTTTTTAGGTTTCACGGATTCTAAAAAGTCGGCAAAAATCACTTCTGTCACGGCTTCGTGGAATATTTTGACGTTCCGGAAGGCGTTGATATACAGCTTAAAGGATTTGAGCTCCAGACATTTCCTGTCGGGAATGTATCTGATGGTTACCGTGCCGAAGTCGGGGAAATCCGAGAATGGGCAGATGGCGGTAAATTCCGGTGAGCTGATCGACACCCATTGCTCTCCGGGGCCGAGTACCTCAAATGTAAAGGTTTTGAGGGGCGCGGTCTTTTTTAACATGGCCCGAATCCCTTTGAGATCTTCCTGCGTGTAATCTTTACCTTCCCGGTACAGTTTTTGACTCATATTTGATGGGATCATTTACTCTGGCAAGCCTGAAGCCTTTTATCCGGAGTCTGCAGGCGGGGCACAGGCCGCAGGCAAGCTTCCGTCCTTCGTAGCAGGTATGAGTGTACTTAAGAAGGTCCAGACTGCCAAGCTTTTGCATCATACGCACCGTTTCAGCCTTATTTATGAACATAAGGGGGGTATGGATTTTAAAGGGAAATTCCATGGCCAGTCGCAGAGTTTTTTCGATGGACTTAATGAACTCATTCCGGCAGTCTGGGTAACCGCTGTAGTCGGTCTGGCACACGCCCGTGACCAGGTTGGGGATGCCCCTTTGTTTGGCATAAATGGCAGCGGCAGTTAAAAAAACCATGTTCCGGCCGTCCACAAAAGTGTTTGGAAGCCGAGATTTTGTGCCTGCCTTCACTTTTACCGTTTTATCGGTTAGGGCGTTCTTTGTCAGCTCGCTTAGGAAAGGTAGTTTGATCGTTTTGTGCAGAAGATTCAGCTTTTTAGCGATCTTTTTGACTGCTTCAAGTTCTCTTTTATGCCGCTGACCATAATCAAAACTGATGAGCTCGACTTTTTTGAACTTCTTAAGAGCCCATACGAGGCATGTTGTTGAATCCTGTCCGCCTGAGTGGAGGATAATGGCCTGATTTTTGTCAGGAGTGACCTTGGGCATTATGTGTATATATCTAATCTATATACGATTGCAGTAGTATTTTATATACAATCGACATATCGGTAAAATTAACTATACCCCCCGCTTGTCGCCAAAGAGCATTATGTGCAGTCGGGGCGTAAAATGGTAGCCTTCTTTTTTGCATATTTCGATCAGCCATTTGGAACGGGTGAGAACTTCGGCACTTTTTGTGCCTTCAGGCATTAAATAAACCTTTTTAGCGGGAATTTTATTGGATTTTATGTAGGATCTAATCTCTTTGAGATCCTCTTTTTTCT
>JAZDNJ010000104.1:0-3782 GCA_043800105.1 Patescibacteria group bacterium | reverse complement strand
GGTCGGAGGTTCAAGTCCTCCATCGCCCACCATATACCCACAAACAGACCAAACCGCACGTGCAAAGCTAAAAAGAATTGCGCCAATTAGTTATGCCTTCCTGAGCCGCCCTTGACATCATACCAAAAATAATATAAAATCAGCCTATAATCTAAAAATTAAAGTGTACCCTCAAAAAAATACCGATCACTCCAGCAAAACAAGTTTTCACAATTTAGGTATCGACGCCCCGATTCTGAAAGTTCTGGATCAACTCAAATTCCACACCCCCACTCCCATTCAGGCACAAGCCATACCGGATGGTCTTAAAGGTGAAGATATTATCGGCGTCGCGCAAACCGGCACAGGGAAGACCCTGGCTTTTGGTCTGCCGATTATTCAAAGGCTCATTCGCCATGGCGGACGGGGACTAATTCTTTTGCCCACCCGCGAACTGGCAATGCAGGTGGAAGAAGCCCTTCAAAACATTGGCAGGTCATTCGGATTGCGTACGGCCATAATCATTGGCGGCGCGCCTATAAATCAGCAAATAAAGAGCCTTCGCAAAAATCCGCATGTGGTCATCGGCACCCCGGGTCGTATCATCGACCATATTGAAAAAAGAACTATCAAACTGGATGACGTAAAAGTGCTAGTACTGGACGAGGCCGACCGCATGCTGGACATGGGTTTCGCGCCTCAGATCAGGAAGATACTGCACGTGGTTCCCACAAACCGTCAGACCATGCTGTTTTCGGCCACCATGCCCAGTGATATTGTCAAAATAGCCACTCAGCACATGAAGCGGCCCACCCATGTGGAAGTGGCGCGGCAAGGCACTCCGGCCGAACTGGTGGTCCAGGAAATTTATATTGTCGCGAAGAATCAAAAGAAGGACTTACTTGGCAAGCTACTGAAGCAATACGCAGGTACGGTGCTTATTTTCAGCCGCACCAAACATGGAGCCAAGAAGATATGCCAGGATCTTATCCGTATGGGGCACTCAGCCGCAGAGATCCATTCAAACCGTTCGCTATCACAAAGAACTCAGGCTCTGGACGGATTTAAAAAAGGAAAATACCGCGTGCTCGTCGCTACAGATATTGCCGCCCGAGGAATCGATGTTCAGGGAATAGCCCTGGTGCTTAATTACGACGTACCCGAATACGCCGAAGACTACGTGCATCGGATAGGGCGCACTGGACGAGCCGGCATGGTGGGGCATGCCATTACATTTATTATGCCCAGCCAAAGCGATAAGCTCAGAAAAATTGAACGTTTGATCGAAACAAAACTACCACAGAAAAACCTGCCGGCAGGAATGCCTGAACCACAGCATGAGGCGCCCAAAGCACAGATAGTCCGACACGGCACCCGAACAAGCTATCATGCCCACGGGCAAGGCAGAAGAAGGTAACAAGTAACCAAAACATTTGGTATCCATTATTGACTTCCAAAAGGTTTAATGTATAATGCGACCACTCAGCCCGCAACCTTATAATACGTTTATGTCTTTAGACGACTCAAGAAGAAATGATCGGGTAACTGAAATTGGAAATCGCGAAACTTTTCAGGCAAGTGCAACAAATACCCGCTATAATGTGAGTTTTACAGTAACAGGAGGCATTCCCGCTTTTTATACCTGCTTTCTGGAGAGGAGGGGCATAAAGAATGTACAGTGTGAAAGTCTGGGAAATGGTTACTACAAAATTTTCGCAACATCTACGCGAGCGGAGCTTCGCGAGGCCCTTGAAAGCCAAAGAGGAGTTAAAGTGACTGACAATGAAGTGACTGACGATAAACCCACCGACCAGGTAGCTTAATGACGCATGGGGAAAAATAAAAGCAAAAGACTATGGGAACTGGATGCCATCCGGGGTATCGCAATCGTTCTTATGGTCCTTTTTCATTTTATCTTCAACCTAAGAACGTTCTTCGGATTTGCAACAGTTACTTATCAGGAAGGCTTCTGGTACTACGAAGGCAGAGTCGCCGCCATTATTTTTATCGTACTGGTCGGCGTTGTCAGCAGTCTTATTAATCAGAAAGAAGATCCGGAAGTGGCACTGCAAAAAAACAGCTACCGGGGTTTGCGTCTGATAGGACTTGGAATGATCATCACCCTTGTTACCTTTATTTTTGCCCGCCAGGACACAATATGGTTTGGCATTCTGCACTTTTTGGGGCTTTCCATACTGATCAGCATTCCCCTATGCCGATATAAATGGCTGAATGTGATTTTGGCAGTCATTCTGTTTGCCGGCTATTTACGGATCGGGAATTTATATACGGATAATTATTTCGGGCTGGTATTTGGAGTAATGCCGGCCAGCTTCAGCTCTTACGACCACTATGCCCTCATTCCCTGGCTTGGCTATGTGCTCATTGGCATAGCATTGGGCAACTGGATCTATACGGACGGAAAAGCAATTATTAAAAGAAATCCAACCCACATTGAAAAAACACTCGCCGTAACCGGACAGTACTCCCTGTGGATCTATATGATTCATCAGCCGGTTATTTTAGGTGTATTTTGGATATTCTTACATTAAAAAAGGACGAGATACGCAATGCGCACCCCGCCCGTGAGGTCGTCCGATCTGCTGAGGATTAATATGTTAAAGGGCAACTTTATTAAATAGCCGTATTCTGATTGATTGCTTTAATGGCCCATTTAGCGTGCTCTTTTAGCATTTCATCCGTCTCCAGCTCCAAAAACTGCTCCAAAACTGGAATCAGTGACTTATCACCTCTATTACCTGCCACCACGCAAGCATTCCTCAAAAGCCCCCTCCTTTTAGCACGCATCAAAGAAGTACCTGAAAAACGCTCCTGAAACTCCTCATCGGTTTCTATCGCCAAAATCTCGGCTAAATCCAAATTATCCCCCACTCCATTTTTAGCATTCAGCTCATCGATTAGAATCTCCTGCTTACCTGCTCGTCCTTCGTTAAACGGACAGACTTCCTGGCATATATCACAAGCAAAAAGTCGATTTCCGATTCTAGGCCTCAGATATTCAGGAATCCCCTCTTTGTTTTCGATGGTCAGGTAGGCAATACACCGCCTGGCATCGATAACCCGAGGAGCCACAATGGCCCCCATAGGGCAGGACATCATACATTTTTGACAGTCTCCGCAACCGGGCATCCGCTTTTTTTCAGTTGCCGGAAGCTGCGCTGTTGTCATCAGACTGGCGATAAAAAAATAACTACCACTGGATGGGCTGATAAGATTCGCGTTTTTGCCAAAAAAGCCCAAACCTGCTGCCTCAGCCAGTACCCTGTCCACGGTCGGCCCGCTATCGACCGACGCATAGGTCGAAATTTCCGGATTTTGCGCCTTCAGCCAATCAGAAAGAGACAAAAGCCGCTTTTTAAGGACTTTATGGTAGTCCTTACCACGCGCGTAGCGAGCTACATTCCCATTTTCATCCGATCCGTACCACGCCTGCAGCACAATCACCGAACGGACATCGGGCAGTTTGTTTTCGGGATGATAACGATCTTCTTTCATAGCTTCCAGATAAACCATTTTTGCCTGAAACCCCTGCCGCAGCCACTTTTCGAAAATACTTTCGTGCTTTCCCAGAGCTGATTTCACCTCTGAAATAGGCACGATACCGAAGCCGGACCAGCCCTGATCTTCAATAAATTTTCTAAGTTTAGCCGGATCTAATGTCATAAATTGATTATAAAGCATTTACAAACAAAGATATTTATGTTATAATTATATAAGAAAACAATAACAAAATGCATTCAAAACAGCTTCGACAAGACATAGTCCTTCTCATAACAGCTATA